>CALMFQ010000358.1 GCA_937863215.1 uncultured Pseudomonadota bacterium | reverse complement strand
TAATGCCTTGGCATTTTTTTTTTTTTTTTGCATTTTTAAACTAAAGTTTGCTAAAACTGTGCCGATTTATTTTGCATTGCAGCATTTTTTGGCAAGTTTGTATCATGCGAAGTACCCGTTTATCCGTTTCCCAGATCAGTTCCGCTCCGCTCAGCGGAGCGTCGGCCCGCACCCGGCCGGCGTCTGCCAGCGCGGATGTCATGAACGGTTCGAATCAGCCATACCAGCCACCACTGCAGCAGCAAAATCCGGCCGATGTACATACCGAGCGGCGGCATGGCGGTGACCGGCGCGCGCAAAGCCGCAGGGAAGAGCGGCAAAATGTCTGGCTCGATACCCGTTCCGGCCAGGATCGCCGCCGCCAGAACCGCCGTGCCGGCGATAGCCTCAGCACGGTTTCACTGAAAATCTGAAGCCCGCCCAATCGCTATCCCGGCACAAATGGCTGATCTGGCTTGAGCCGGGGCTTGCTGACGAATTTAGAGTTGGCCTGCCTATCGTATCCATTTATGCGATAGAAATTATTTGCGTGTGCCTTTGTTGCATCTCTCCTAATATTGGCTCGTATATTAACAAACGATAATTTACTGCCATGGATAGAATTCAACGTACACACGAACGCTCCCGCCTCGGCCGGCTGCTGATTGAAAAGGGCATCATTTCCGAAGCCCAGCTGAACAAGGCAATCGAGCAGCAGAGACAATCCGGCCAGAAGCTGGGTGAAATCCTTACCGAATGGAATCTTGCCACCAAACGCCAGATCAACGGCGTGCTGCGCCGCCAGCGTAATTTGCGTATGGCGACGGCGGTTGCGACAGCGTTGCTCGGGCCGATTCAGGCATTTGCCGCAGCGCCGGCGCCGGTTACCCAGACTACCGCAAGCCAGCCGGCTGCGCGTTCCGGCGGTTTGCAGGCAATGAGCGAGGACGAACTGGGTGATGTGACCGCGCAGGGTATTACGCAGGATCGATTGACCGACCTGGCCAAGCATAGTGCCGATGGCGACGGTCTGGCGGTGATCAAGGATGTGGCGAAGCTGATGAATCCGGTTTTGCAGATGCTCGATTCGGAAACTTCGATGAAGGATGTGATTTACGATCCGGAAAATGCCAAGGCGGTAGTCAACCGCGACGGGTCGGTGACCTTGCGTCTGCCGAGCTCGATCGGTGAACTGAGCTTCCGTAATATCCGCGTCAAGGGCGATACCGAGGGTTACAGCATGGGCAGTATCGTGATCCGCGGCATCGATCTGCGTGGCTCGTCGATCACGGTTGCCGGCCGCTGACGCGAGCGGAAACGTCGGCAACAAAAAAGGCGAATCGGGAGATTCGCCTTTTTGCATTTATGTTTGCCGACCGATCAGCTGTTGCAGCGTAATTTGTAAATCATTGTCTGATTCAGCAGGCACTCGTCGCATGCCAGTTTTTCCGCTTGCGGGTTGGGCGTGACGCGGCTGAAATCGTAGTGTTTGCCGCGATGTTCGATCCAGGAATAAATCGGCTTGCCCTGATAACTGCCGAGCAGTTCCAGCGCGGTAACGACCTGATCCAGTGGAATCTCTGCATTGGCAGGCTGTGCGGCAGGCGGAGCGGAGACGGCAGGCGTACGTAGCGGTTGCTGCGTACCGGCATCGGTTGAGCGCATCAACATCCGGATATAAAAGCGATACAGCCATAGCGGCAGCGCCACGCGCATCACGCGTTTCTGTGCCGTGATGACGCAGGTAACCGGGAAGCGGCAGTGGCATTGACTGCATTCTGCCCTGGCTGCCAGCAGGATCCGCTCATTGATATTGGCGGCAATGCCGTGCATCTGTGCCGCCGATACCGTTTTGCCGCAGTGCGGACACTTCTTGGCAAACTGCTGCACGCGGTCGCCATTGCGGAAGCGGATGGGCAGGAAATGGCTGATTTTGTCTGACTTGACCATCGCGATCTGATACGAAAAAATGCCAACGGAGTTTAACCGAGAAGCCCGATGCTGTATAGCCGTTGATTAGACGGGGATTTTCCGGTGTAGCCGTCGGATTTTTCCGCCGCCGGGGTTTATTCGACCACGATCAGTTCGCCGCTTTCTCCCTGATCTACATGCGGCTGCAGGAAGCTGGCCTGGTGATCGCAATAGAATTTGTAGGTGCCGGTTTTGGTCGGCGTGAAAGTGACGACATTATTGCGCTGTGAAATGAAAGTGTTGATCGACATCCCGGCATCGGCTGCCTTGATGACGAACTTGTGCTTGTTGATGCCGTCCGGAATGCGGAACATCAACTCGACCGGCTTGCCCACCTTGACCGTGATCCGGTCGGGCCGATAGTAATAGTTACCGACGTACACATCCTGGCGTTGTGTACCGTCTTCACCGACGATGGCGGTGCGCTCGCGCGGCTGATCCTTGGGTGTCGCGCTCGCGGGTAGCGCGGCCAGCGTTGCTGCCAGAGTCAATGCAAGCGAAACGGCTTTCATCATGTTGGTTCTCCTCGGGTTTTTTTGATATTGCTGAATATAGCAGGCCTGCATGGGGTGGGGTATATGACTGGAGTCAAGTGGCGGCACGGTGCCGCATGCTAGAATTCGGGACTGTCAACGCAACCGGTAACCCATCGTGAGCCAGAACATCGTTCCGCCCAGCAAGATCGTCATCGCCTCGCGCGAAAGCCTGTTGGCCATGTGGCAGGCCAAACACATCCAGAGCCGCTTGCAGGCGTTGTATCCGCAGAGCGAAGTGAGCATTCTCGGCATGACCACGCAGGGCGACCGCATTCTCGATGTTACTCTGAACAAGATCGGCGGCAAGGGGCTTTTTGTCAAAGAGCTGGAAGCCGCGCTGGAAGAGGGGCGTGCCGATATCGCCGTGCACTCGATGAAAGACGTGCCGATGGTGTTGCCGCAAGGCTTTGCGCTGGCAGCAATTGGCGAACGCGAAGATCCGCGCGACGCTTTCGTTTCGGTGCGCTATTCCGGTCTGGAACAGCTGCCGCCGGGCGCGGTGGTTGGCACTTCCAGCCTGCGGCGCGAATGCCAGATTCGCGCCCGCTATCCCCATCTGACTGTCGAACCGCTGCGCGGCAACGTGCAGACCCGGCTGCGCAAGCTCGACGAAGGCCAGTACGATGCGATCATTCTCGCCGCTGCCGGATTGCGCCGGCTGGGATTGTCCGAGCGCATTACCGCGCTGCTGGAAACCGGCGACAGCCTGCCGGCAGTCGGCCAGGGTGCGCTGGGCATCGAAATCCGTGCCGATCGTGCCGACCTGTTTGCCTGTCTGGCACCGCTGAACGATGCCGATACCGCCGCCTGCGTGCGGGCCGAACGGGAAATGAGCCGGCGCCTGAATGGCAGCTGCCAGGTACCGTTGGGCGGCTTTGCCGAACTGCACGCTGGAGTGTTGTCGTTGCGCGGCTTCGTTGCCCTGCCGGACGGACGGCAATTGATCCGCGCCGCCGCCAGCGGTGCGCCGGAACAACCGGAAGCACTCGGCGCGCAGGTAGCACAGGCGCTGTTGCAGCAGGGTGCGGCCGAAATCATCAGCGCACTGGATCAGTGAGGCCGGTGCCATGGCAGCGCTGACCGGTCTGCGGGTCGCGATCGGCAGGCCGCAGCAGCAGGCTGCCGCACAAATCGATCTGTTCGCGCGTGCAGGCGCCGTGGTCCTGGCGCTGCCGCTGCTTGAAATTCGCCGGCCGGATGACCGGCAGCCCTTGCTGGATGCGGCGGACAACCTTGCCGCTTACGATCTGGTGGTATTCGTCAGCCCGACGGCAATCGATCAGGCGATGCCAGTGTTGCTGGCCAAGCGCAACTGGCCGGAGCAGGCGCAGCCAGCGGTAGTCGGGCGTGGCAGTGCCGACGCATTGCGCCGCTGGGTGGCGCTTGAACCGCTGCTGCCGCACGATGGCAGCGATAGCGAAGCGCTGCTGCGCCGGCCGGAATTACAGGCGCTTTCGGGTAAACGGGTATTGATCCTGCGTGGCAACGGCGGCCGCGAATTGCTGGCCGGGCAATTGCGCCAGCGCGGTGCCCACGTCGATATCGTCGAAGCCTACCGGCGTGTGTTGCCTGCTACCGATATCTCGCCGTTATTCGAACCGGGGCCGACGGTGCTGCTCGCAACCAGCTCGGAAGCGCTGTCCAACCTGCTGCAGCTGGCTGGAGAAAGCCGCCGTCAGTCGCTACAATCGCTAGTGATATTCGCCATCCACCAACGCATTGCCGATCATGCCCGCAGTCTGGGCTTTGCACGGGTGTTAACGACTGCCGCAGCCGATCAGGCTTTGCTGGATGGTGTCAGCGAGTGGTATGCGCACGAGAAAGAATCCATGACGAATGTCCCCGACCCGGCGCAGCCGGACAATCCGCCCGTACAGGAGCCGCTGCCGGCCGTTCCGCCACCGCCCGAAACCGGCTCTGCGCTGGTTGCCGCACCAGCGTGGTGGCGCCATCCGGCCAGCTGGGTTGCCGCTGGCGCCCTGCTCGCGGTTGGCGTCCAGTGGCAGCAGATGCGCCAGCAGATTGCTGCATTGCAGCTCGAAGCAGGCAGCTTCAACAAGGAAAGCCGCAGCGTTGCCGAGCGCAATACCGAACTGACACGCCAGCTGCAGACCAAGCTGGCGGTGCTGGAAAGCAAATTCAACGATACCCAGAGCCAACAGCTGGCGTTGCAGGCGATGTATCAGGAACTGTCGCGCGGCAGCGAGGAAACCTCGCTCGCCGACGTCGAACAGGCACTGGAGCTGGCCGACCAGCAATTGCAGCTGGCCGGTAATGTGCGCGTGGCGCTGATCGCGCTGCAGAATATCGATCAAAAATTGCAGGGCAATGCCAAGCCGCAGTGGATTGCCATCCGCCGGGCAGTCAGTGCCGATGCCGAAACGCTGAAAAAGGCGCCATTCGTCGACACCGTCGGTATCAGCGTGCGTATCGATACGCTGGTGGCGGCGGTGGACAAATTGCCGCTGGTAGTGGAAAAACCGCAGCCGCGTTCAGCCACACAGCCCGCAGCGGCGCCGGAACAGAGCTGGCTGGCACGCATCGGTGGCGATATCTGGCGCGATATCAAGGATCTGATCCGGGTGCGCCGGCTGGAGCGGCAAGAGCCGCTGCTGCTGTCGCCCGAACAATCGTTCTTCCTGCGCGAAAATCTCAAGTTGCGCCTGCTCGATGCGCGCATGGCCAATATCCAGCGCGACGGCACCACGTTTGCCGCCGATATCCGCGCCGCACGCTCCTACATCGAGCGTTATTTCGACAGTTCATCGTCGACAACCCGGCGCTTTGCCGACAGCCTGAATGAACTGAGCCAGACCGAAATAGCGGTGCAGACGCCGACACTGGCGCGCAGCCTGACTGCCGTGCGCGACGCCAAGCTCAGCCGCGAAAAGGTCAAGCCGTGAGAGCACTGCTGCTGTTCCTGGCGTTTTTCACCGCCGCGGTGACACTGACGCTGTTCATGCAGGTCAACGACGGTTTTGCACTGCTGGTCCTGCCGCCATACCGCATCGATCTGTCGCTGAATGCGGTGATCCTGCTGCAGCTGGTTGCATTCGTCGTCGTCTACGGTCTGCTGCGCCTGGTTTTCGTCACGCTCGATCTGCCCAATCGGGTGCGTGCCTACCACCGGCGCCGCGCCGAACAGCAGGCGCGCGAAAACCTGCTCGAAGCGCTGCAGGCGTATCTGGAAGGCCGTTACAACCGTTGCGAGAAAGCCGCAGCCAAAGCGGTGGAGCTGGAACAGCGTGCCGACAGCAAGGTGCTGGCGGCTTTGCTCGGCGCGCGTGCGGCGCACGCGATTCGCGATTTCGCCAAGCGCGACGACTATCTGGCACAGGTCGACAGTTTCGACCAGCGCCCCAATCTTGCCGCGCTGATGACGCGCGCCGAGCTGCTGTTCGATCAGCGCCGCGTCGACGACGCGCTGGAAACGCTGGAGCAGGCAAAGAAAATCGCGCCCAAGCTGACTTCCGGCCTGCGCCTGGAATTGCGCATCCGCCAGAAGCGCAACGAAGCGGAGCCAATGCTCAAGCTGCTGGAACAACTGCAGAAAAGCGACGCAATCGACGCACCGCAGGCCGAACAGCTGCGCCTGCACGCCAATCTGCTGCTGGCCGAGAGCCACAATGGCACCGCCAGGCAACTGCGCGACTGGTGGAGCAAACTCGCCACTGCCGAGCGCTTTCAGCCCAAGCTGGCAGCCACTGTGGCGCGCAAGTTGCTGTCACTGGGTAACTGCGAGTTCGCCGGCAAAATCATCAGCGACACGCTGGAAAAAAACTGGGATCAGGAACTGGTTACCCTGTTCGGCCAGTTCCCCGAATGTGAAACGCCCTGCACCGACAATCTGATGAAGCTGATCCAGCGCGCCGAAACCTGGCTGCCGCAGCACCCCAACGACGGTGAATTATTGCTGGCGCTGGGTCGCCTGTGTCAGGCGCAGGAGCTGTGGGGCAAGGCACAGAGTTACCTCGAAGCCAGCATCGCAGTGCAGCCGAGCGTCGCCGCGCATCTGGCGCTGGCGGAAATGCTCGAAGGCCACGGCCGCCACGAGCAGGCCAGCCCGCATTTCAAGGCCTGCCTGAAGCTGGCGCACGTTAAATAAACGCTGCCCTGCAGCCCCCGCCCCCATTGGCCTGCAGCCCGGCCTGCAAGCCAGTACCCATGCGCTTCGCAGGCCAGCGGCTATACTGCTGCCATCGATGTTTGATCACACAAACCCATGATTGCCTGGTCCCATCCCTGCTCTGCCGGTTTCACCCTGCGCGGCGAACACTCCGCCCCGTCCGGCAAACCGGTGCTGCATTTCCTGCATGGCAACGGCTACTGCGGCCGGGTGTATTGGCCAATGCTGGCATTGCTGCAGGCCGATTTCGATATTTTCATCAGCGATGTGCAAGGTCATGGCGACACCGACCACGGTGGCCGCTTTCATGGCTGGAATCGCAGCGCCGAGCTGGTACTGGAAGCCTGGCGCGCCCATGCGGGCCGGTTTGGCACCGTACCGCATTTTGCTGTCGGCCACAGCTTTGGCGGCGTGCTGACCGCGTTGCTGCTGGCGCAGGCGCGCGACGAATTCCGCCGTGCAGTGCTGCTCGACCCGGTATTGTTTTCGCCGGTGATGATTGGCGTGATGGCGCTGTCGGACGTAGTCGGCCTGAACAAGCGCAACACCCTGGCGCAAAAGGCGCGCAGCCGCCGCAGCCATTGGCCGGATCGTGCCACTGCTTACGCCAGCCTGCACCAGCGCGGCATGTTCAAGGGCTGGACTGCGGCAGCGCTGCAGGCGTACGTCGATTATGCATTGAAAGACAGCGCCGACGGCGCTGTCGAGCTCAAATGCCGCCCCGGCCGCGAGGCCGAGATTTTCGGTTCGTTCCCGCGCCGGCTGTGGGCCTCGCTGGCCAAGGTACAGACGCCGGTCAAGATCGATTACGGCGACCACAGCTACCCGTTTGTTGCCGAATCGGTCAAACGCTGGCAGGGCATCAACCCGCAGATCGGCAGCGAACAGGTGCCGGGCAGTCACTGTTTCATGCAACAGGACCCGGCCGCAGCCGCCGCGCGGATCGGCCGCTTTCTGCTGGGCTGACCCGCCACAACCTGCAAGCCACGACCAACGCCGCATGTTGGGTAGCGCGTCGCTCCACCCAAGCTACGCATCCGCACCGCGCCGCCGGCAGGATCAGCGCCACCCATCGCTTCCGCAAAGTTTTCACTCTATAGATGCGGCCAAGTGAAGTTTGAATTCGCCAAGACAGCTCCTCCCCTTTC
>CALMFQ010000357.1 GCA_937863215.1 uncultured Pseudomonadota bacterium | reverse complement strand
CAGCCGTTCAATCCGGCATTGCATGCGGCTTGACGGGGATAACAGTATCTACGACTTCATCTTCGCGGCAGCAGCCCTGCAAGCCGCATCCAGACTGGCTTGCAGGCCGGGCTGCGAGGCAATACCAATGCGGCTTGCAGCTATGTGGCCCGGATGCAGCCAAAGGCGGAATCCGGGGTTAGCGTGCCATGGCCCAAGGCGTATCCCCGGATTCCGCTGCGCTGCATCCGGGCTACTCAAGGAAGCCAGCGGCAGGCAGTGACAATGCAAAAAGGGCGCCGTAGCGCCCCAATCTGCTTCAGACAATTTGCCGACTACTTGAAGAAATTGCTGAACTTGTCCATTGCGCGGGCCATTTCCAGTCGGGCTTTCTCGGCGCCGTCTTTCACGTCCTGCCAGGCGGCTTCGCTGTGGTGGCCGATTTCCTCGAACATTTTCTGCATCGATTTGCGTTGCCGCGCCAGCTCTTCCAGTTCGTTTTCGTACTTGATGCGCAAGTCGGCGGAAGCAAGATGTGCCTTGGCGCGCAGTTGCTCCAGTCTGGCATCCCATTCCTTGATTTGTGCTTCGAGCTTCTGTTGATACGCTTCTTTGCTGGCCATGATTTTTCTCCTCGGATGACGTGTCATAATAGTTAACACCCGTTCACTATCTACCCGATCAATCGTGCCGGTAATGATCTGTATCAACGATTTACCAGCTCACGCGCCGCCATGGGTTTCGCACCGCAAAACGGCGTAAAACCCCTGCAACAATCGGGTGGAAATCGCGCGGCGGATTTGCTATTGTTCGACCCTCGCTGGCATCGGCCGATACGGGGAACCCGTGGCTGCCAAGGCGGAGTACATTTCCAGTTATTGACCTGTCGGGGGACGGCAGGTTTTTCGTAGGAGGATTTCCTATGGCCAAGAAAGTGGTCACGCTCGCCCATTATTACACTACGCCCGAGATTCAGCAGATGGCGGACAAGGTGGGCGACAGTCTTGAACTCTCGTTGTTCGCCCGCGATGCGCAGGCCGATATCATCGTGTTTGCCGGCGTGCGTTTCATGGCGGAAACCGCCAAAATCCTCAATCCGAATGCCGAAGTGATCCTGCCGGATCGCGGATCGACCTGTTCGCTGGTGGAACAGACCGACGTGGCCGAGCTGCGCAAATGGCGCGAGGCGCATCCGGATTACGTACACGTGTCGTACATCAACTCCAGCGCCGAGCACAAGGCGCTGTCGGACTGGATCGTCACCAGCCGCAACGTCGACGATATCATCAAGCACCTCTACGATCAGGGCCAGAAAGTGATTTTCTCGCCGGATCGCAATATGGGCGCCTATCTGAACTGGGAATACGGCTACAACATGCCGCTCTGGTCGGCGGTGTGCGAGGTGCACGACAAGTTCAACGAAGACGCGCTGAACGCCGGTTTTGCCGCAGTCGGCGACACCCCGCACTATCTGATCGCCCACCCGGAAAGCCCGCTGCCGGTGCTGCAACGCGCCGATTACGTCGGCTCGACTTCGGGCATGCTCAACTGGGTGAAGAGTTACGCCAAAGAAGCCAACGGCGTGATTTTCGTCGCCACCGAAGACGGCATCCTCTACAACATGAAGCTCGCCCGCCCGGATCTGGACATCCGCCAAGCTCCGATCTACGCCGGCTGCCAGTGCAACCAGTGCCCGTACATGAAGCTCAACACCATCGAGGCGGTGAAACGTGCGCAGGCCGGCGAAGGCGTGAAAATCGACTACCTGACGCCGGAGATGATGGACGCAGCGCGCTTGCCGATTGAGCGCATGCTGGAATTCTCGAAGCGCTACAGCCTGTGATTCCGCCCCGCAATGCGAATTGCGCTTTGTCGGCTAAGCCTTGTCGTGCAATTGCACTGCCTGCAGCTTGCCTTCGCGCTCACTCCGCATTGCGACGCGGAATGCTGAGATATAGAACATGACCTCAGACTATCTGATCTACATCGGCCGTTTTCAGCCGCTGCATCAGGGGCATTTGCGCACTATCGGCCAAGCGCTGGAGTTGGCGGCCAAGCTGATCATCATCGTCGGCTCGGCGCGCCAGTCGCGTTCCTACGAAAACCCGTGGAGCTTTGCCGAGCGCGAGCAGTTGATCCGCGCCTGCCTGCCGGCGGAATGGCAGAACCGCGTCTACATCGTCGGCATTTCCGACCGCATGTACAACGATCAGCAATGGATCGGCGAGGTGCAAAGCGCGGTGGACAAGGTGATTGCGGTGGATACCGCCAATCTCGCCTCCAAGCCGGCCGAGTTCCGCATCGGCATGATCGGCAGCCAGCATGCCGGCGAGGC
>CALMFQ010000356.1 GCA_937863215.1 uncultured Pseudomonadota bacterium | reverse complement strand
GCAATATCGACCGCATCGCCGCAGTCGATTTCAACTACGTCGGCGTCAGCCTGGACGGGATTGGTGCCACGCATGACAAGTTCCGCCGCCTGGACGGTGCATTCGACGCCTCGATGCACGGCATTCGTCTGGCCAAGCAACTTGGCATTAAAGTCGGTATCCGCTTCACCATGACCCAGGACAATGCGCCGGAACTACCGCTGTTGTTGAAGCTGCTGGACGACGAAGGTCTGGACAAGTTCTATTTCTCGCATCTCAACTACGCCGGCCGCGGCAACAAGAACCGCAAGGACGACGTGATGCACAAGACCACCCGCTGGGCGATGGACTTGTTGTTTCAAACCGCCTGGCAAGATGCGCAAAACGGCGGCAGCAAGGAATTCGTCACCGGCAACAACGATGCCGACGGCGTGTATCTGCTGCACTGGGTGGAACGCAACCTGCCGGACCAGGCCGAAGCGATGCGCGCGCGCCTGGCACAGTGGGGCGGCAATTCGTCCGGCATCAACATCGCCAACATCGACAATCTGGGCAATGTCCACCCCGACACCATGTGGTGGAACTACAGTCTGGGCAACGTGCGAGAACGGCCGTTCTCGACCATCTGGCAGGATACTTCCGACCCGATCATGGCCGGGCTGAAGCAACAGCCACGCCAGATCAAGGGCCGCTGCGGCGAGTGCGGCTATTTCGACATCTGCGGAGGCAACACCCGGGTGCGTGCCTGGCAGATTTCCGGCGACCCATGGCAGGAAGACCCGGCCTGCTATCTGGACGACGACGAGCTCGGCATTTCGGTTCATGGCGAACGACTGGAAACGACACCGTACATTCCGGTACGCAAGGTGGCGGCAGGCAGCGTCTGAAGCGCTTGCGACATGCCCGTTTGCGGAACATGGCCTAGCCCGAATGGGCGATAAGCCCCGGCTGTCGGTAGAATGGCGCCGCTGGCGACAATCCGATAAAACGGGGTATGTCGCCATAGCCGAGAACGACCATGCAAGATATCGAGAAATTCATCCGCGGCTTTCAGCAATTCCAGCAAAAGTATTTTCTGGAACAGCAAGAGCTGTTTGACGAGCTGAAACAGGGCCAGCATCCGAAAACCCTGCTGATCGGCTGCTGCGATTCGCGTGTTGACCCGGCACTGATTACCGGCTCCGATCCCGGCGACATGTTCGTCATCCGCAATATCGCCAACCTGGTACCGCCATTCCAGATCGGCTCTACCCCGCAAGGCATCAGCAGCGCACTCGAATTCGCCATCAACAGTCTCAATGTCGAACGCGTGATCGTGCTCGGCCACCAGCACTGCGGCGGCATTCGCGCCTTGATGCAGGGCACCAGCCCGGAATCGTCACCGTCCGGCTTTGTCGAACGCTGGATGCAGATTGCCGAATCGGCGCGCGAACGCGTGCTGCGCGATCTGCCGGATCACCCCCCGGCAGCCCAGCTGCGTGCCGCCGAACTGGCCAGCATTCTGGTTTCGCTGCAAAACCTGATGACCTTCCCGTGGATTGCCGAACGTGTCGAACAAAGCCGGCTATCGCTGCACGGCTGGTATTTCGACATCGATGCCGGAGCGCTGCTGGCCTATTCGCCGCGGCGTGCCGAATTCCTGCCGCTGATATGCCCGCTCGACAATCCGCAAGTACCAAGATAAATCCGTCGAAAGCCAACGATGCTCCCGCTCCTCGCCGCCAGCCTGCTACTCTCCGCCAGTGCGTTCGCCGCCGAAATACCCGCCGTCGAACCGGCCAAACTGTTCCAGCAACACTGCATGACCTGCCACGGCGCCGACCGCCTCGGCGGCATGGGCCCGGCGCTGCTGCCGCAGAATCTGGAACGCCTGAAAAAAGCGGAGGCATTGAATGTCATCAACAGCGGCCGCAAGGCCACACAAATGCCGGCATTCGGCGATAAATTGACCGCAGCGGAAATCCAGGCACTGGCGGATTACATCTACACACCCCCGACGGTCGAGCCAAACTGGCAAGCAAGCGACATCAAGGCATCGCGCATCAGCCTGGCGGGAGCCGACCAATTGCCCGCCAAACCGGTGTTCAAAGCAGATCTGAAAAACCTGTTCATCGTCGTCGAAGGCGGCGATCACCACGCCACGCTGCTGGATGGCGACAAGCTGGAGCCGATTCACCGTTTCGCCACCCGCTTTGCCCTGCATGGCGGGCCCAAGTTCTCGCCTGACGGACGTTATGTCTATTTCGGCTCACGCGATGGCTGGATCAGCAAATTCGATATCTGGAACCTGAAAACCGTCGCCGAGATTCGCGCCGGAATCAATACCCGCAATGTAGCGGTATCCAACGATGGCAAATGGGTGCTGGTCGGTAATTATCTGCCGAAAACGGCAGTATTGCTGGATGCAGACCTCAATCTGCAGCGCATTTACGACATAACCGACAGCGCCGGCAAATCCTCGCGGGTATCGGCGGTCTACGACGCCGGGCCACGCAACAGCTTCATCCTGGCGCTGAAAGACATCCCGGAAGTCTGGGAAATCTCCTACGACCCGAAAGCCGAGCCGGTCTACAAGGGGCTGGTGCACGATTACAAACAGAAAGAAGCCATCGCCCTGCCCGGCCAGTTTACCCCGCGCGAGATCGTGCTCGACGACATTCTCGACGATTTCTTTTTCGACCAGAGTTACGACCACATGATCGGCGCCTCGCGCAGCGGCAAGGCACAAGTGGTCAATCTCAACGTACGACGCAAGATCGCCGATCTGGATCTGGGCGGCATGCCGCACCTGGGTTCCGGCATCACCTGGGATTGGCACGGTACGCCGGTGCTGGCTTCGCCCAATCTGAAAGACGGCACGGTAACCATCATCGACATGAAAACCTGGAAAACCGTCAAACAGATCAAAACCAATGGCCCCGGCTTCTTCATGCGCAGCCACGAAAATACTCCCTACGCCTGGGTCGATAGCATGATGAGCCCGGCCAGCAAGGATCGGCTGCAGATCATCGACAAGCAGAAACTCGAAGTGGTCGGCGAAGTGCGCCCGGAACCAGGCAAAACGCTGGCACACATCGAATTCACCCGCGATGGCAAATACGCGCTGGCGAGCCTGTGGGAAGACAATGGGGCGATCATCGTCTTCGATGCAGCCACCTTCAAGGAAATCAAACGCTTGCCGATGAGCAAACCGGTGGGCAAATACAACGTCTACAACAAGACCACCCGCTCGGCCGGCACCAGCCATTGACGTCAAGCCTCTGCTGGCATCCGGCAAGCAGGCTGCATGCCGGCAGGGTAAACCGGCACTGGATCAGCGCATAATTCGGGATCAGTCAGTAGCCAGACAATTGATGCAAATCAATTTCCAAACATATCAATATTTACATTTTCGAATATAAGAAATACTATCTGCTTCCACCCTTCGCTTGCGTATTTTCACGGATCAGAGAGCCAGAGACATGACCCAAACCGGCAAAAAGCTTTTTGTCAGAACGATCCGGACCGGAGCGATCGATATCGCACATCGGCTGGCGATCGTCCCTGCCACGGAAATGCGCCAGTACCTGGATGCCCGGCTGCCACTGCGCCGGCAGGCGGCAACGGAAAGCTACAGTCTGGTCGTGCTGGAACGCGATCTGTCGGAAGACGGTCGCGAATATATCTCGACGGAATTACTCCAGGCTCCTACCGAGGCGGCCTTGATACAGGCCATGCGCGAAGGCCTGCTGCTCCGCGACACGCCACTGCTGCGCGCAGCAGCAAAACGAGGTTTGCTACAACTGGCCGCAAGCGGAAAACAGGATTCGCCGCAGACCGATCCGGCAGGAGCCGGCCAACTGGCGTAAGCGGCATGGCTTGCCGCGATTTGCGGCAGCAGTCAACGCCAATCCGCAGCGCACGCTGCATCAGGCAATCATTCCTGCACCTGAATCGAACCACTGACCGTTACCACAACGCTGCCGGAACCACCTTCCGCCAGCGGCGGAGCAGCATCGGCGGCCATCATGGCCGCCTTGCCGAACGCCACTCGCGGCGCATACGGCAAACGGCTGTTGAGCGTCATGTTGACAATCCGATACGGCCTGCCGGCAAAAGCCTGGGCAATCACGTCGGCCTTGGCACGAAATGCTGCTATTGCAGCAATTGTCAGCTCTGCCTCGATACGCTGACGCGTATCGTCAGCAATGGCAAATTCCCAGTTACCGAGCTGCAAACCTCCTTGCAGCTTGCCGATCAGCTCGGAGCACATGCGGAGATCCCGGCACTCCAACCGCACCTCGGCCCGGCTGCGCCAGCCAGCCAGACGATTCTTGTTGTCGTAGACCGGATAGGTCTGATTGTCACCGGAAGCAAAACGGATCGACGGATAAAGCGCAGCCAGTTTTCTCGCATCGTTCATCTGGCGATTGATCAGGTTTGCCAGCTTCGCCGGATCGATATCGCTGTGCTCGGCGAACAGACTGGCACGCATCTGGTCATTCGGAATTTCACGATGAACCTCGGCATCGAGGCTGACCACATTGTAATTGAGCGGCTCGGCCTGTGTGCCAGCCGCGAGCAAAAACAGAACAGGCAGCAAGCGTTGCATCACCCCTCCCCTTGCCCGGCTCAATGAACTTCGTGCGGCGTCGGCTCGGTATCTTCGTCGAGCGTATCCACGACCATGGTATGGATTTCGACATCGAACCATTCCCAGAATGTCTTCAGATTACGCTCCACCGGCCACAATTTGCGCTCATCGCACCAGGAACCCAGTTCCGCTTCAAATATCTGCTCATACAGATCATCGACATAGGCGATCGCCTGCTCCGGCTCTTCGAACTCGGGAATCAGCAACACCGTGCAATCGGCGCGCAGATTCTCCAGCGCCAACTGCAAATCGTTTTCCGGCAATCCGTTCAGCCATTCGAGAAACGGTTGCTTCGGCTTGATAACAGCCACATTGCGGTCAATTGCATACATAGAAAAGCCTTTATTTCAGAATGCGCCATGCGGCGGGATTTACTCTCGCCAAGCATATCATGGCCGTGCGTACCGCTTCCATGACAGGCGATCGGGTACAATGGGGGATGCGACCGTATTCCTCCTCCTCAACGTTACCGGCCTGCCGCGGCCTGATCACCCTGCTGCTGTGCTGCAGCTCCATAGCGCATGCGGCAAGGCAGGATCTGGACAGGATATACCGTGCGGTGGAGCAGTTCGTACAACAACAACTGCAAGCCAGCAATACGCAGGCAAATATCGAGCTGGGCAAGCTGGAAACGCGTCTGTACCTGCCCCAATGCCGTCAGCTCGAAGCCTATCTGCCCGCCGACTCGCGG
>CALMFQ010000355.1 GCA_937863215.1 uncultured Pseudomonadota bacterium | reverse complement strand
CCGCGCTGGAGCTGGGCGCATCGGCGGCCATCGTGTCACATAACCACCCCGGAGGCCAGTTGGTGTTCTCTGACGCGGACCACACCTTGACGCACGCTCTGAAGCGGGCGCTGGCAACCGTCGATGTGCGCCTGCTTGACCATGTCCTTGTCGCCGGCGGCAAAACCACTACCGCCACTGAACACGGCCTGATCTGACCCAAGGTGACACCATGAAAACCGAATGCAACCCATCGGCGGGCAGTGCTCGCCCTGAGATGACCCAACTGCAGGCCATCGACCAGATAGATTGCGCACTGGAGCGCTTGACCGCCCTGCTTGCCCTGCTGTGTCACGATTGCTCTGATGGCAAGCCCTTTACCGGCGGCGACGACAACGCAGAAATTGCGTTTGCGCTCGCCAGCTCGTTGTTGAGTCGCGCATGGGAAGCGCGGCAGGTGCTGATGCTGGATACCGAAGAAAGTCTGCATTTCACTGATCAACTGGAGCAGTTGACCGTACTGGTTACGCTGCTGCACGCCAACTTGAACGAGGCATCGACTGGGTATGTGTTTGTTGCCCTGGGCCACGCGCTGGACCTGACCGAGGCCACGGCCTGCGCAGCCGAAGCAGCATGGAGGGCACGCCGTCATGATTAGCCCCATCCTCTACGCACTGGCGAAGCAAGTACCGGCAATGCAGTCCGGCTTCACTATTTCCACGAACTACGGCGATATCGAGATTACCGACCCGGACGAATGCCGGGCCGTGGCGGACGTGGTGCGGGCCGTGCTCGAGCAGCGCCTGCAGCGCGCCGCGCATGAGCAGCAGAAAGGGGGCGGCGATGCAGAACGCTAGACTGCCCCGGCTCGATTTCGAGCTGATCAAGCGCCACGCCGTGGGCCAGTGGCTGGACATTCTGGCTGCCGCCGGCATCCCCCGCGATGCGCTGACGAAGAAGCACAAGCCTTGCCCGATGTGTGGCGGCTCGGATCGCTTCAGCTTCAAGGATCGCGAGGGACGCGGCACCTATGTGTGCAATCAGTGCCGCCCCGGTGGTGGGGATGGGTTCCATTTGCTCGCGGCATGGCTGAATGGCGATTTTGTCCAGGCGATGCGCTTTGTTGCGGATCATCTGCGCATTACGCCGGCTGCTGGTGCTGGGCCTGTCGCAGCACCAGCAAGGGTGCCTGCAGCGCCTGCCGAACGTGGTCCAGATATTGCGGCCCAGCGCCGTGCCGCCAAGCGTATCGCCACACTGTGGCGCGAGGCGCGGCCGGTGACGGCGGATTGTCCGGTTGGGCGCTACCTGGCGAATCGCGGCCTGTTGCTGGCGCGTTATCCGGCCGTGCTGCGTTTCCATCCTGCACTGGCCTATTGGGAACCTAGCGCCGATGGCGGCGCGCCTATCCGCTGTGGCGACCACCCTGCAATGTTGGCGGCGATACAGCAGCCGGCCGGGCGTTGCATCGCCTTGCATCAGACGTTTTTGACAGCGGATGGCTGCAAAGCCGATGTGCCGAGCGTGAAGAAGTGGACCGCCACCAGTGGCAAGGCTGGCGGCGCCGCAATTCGCCTGTTCGAGCCTGATACCCGGCTGGCCATCTGTGAAGGTATCGAGACCGGGTTGGCAGTGCGCCAGGCCAACGGCTGGCCGGTGTGGGCGGCTGTATCGGCTTGGGGGCTTGAGAATGTGGAATTGCCGCCCACTGTGCAATCCGTATTGATTGCTGCAGACCATGACGACGCCGGTATCCGCGCCGCACAAGCGCTGGCCGGCAGATTGAGCAACGAAGGCCGTGAAGTTCGGCTGTTACTGCCATCGGTGAAAGGAGCCGATTGGCTGGATGTAGTGAACGATTACAG
>CALMFQ010000354.1 GCA_937863215.1 uncultured Pseudomonadota bacterium | reverse complement strand
CTTCGGCGGTGGTAACTTCTCCTCGTCGATGGCGAACATCAGCTTCTTCTTCCCCAAAGCGAAGAAAGGTCTGGCAACCGGCCTCAACGCGGGTATCGGCAATCTGGGCGTGTCGCTGGTGCAGTTCGTTACCCCGCTGGTGATCTCGGGTGCGGTGTTCGGCGCATTTGCCGGTGAAGGTCATACCTTCGTCAAGGATGGTGTGGAAAAATCGATCTGGCTGCAGAACGCCGGTTTCGTCTGGGTGCCGTTCATCGCCGTTGCTGCGATTGCCGCCTGGCTCGGCATGAATGACATCGCCGATGCCAAGGCTTCGTTCGCTGAACAGGCCGTGATCTTCAAGCGCAAGCACAACTGGCTGATGTGCTGGCTGTACATCGGCACCTTCGGTTCGTTCATCGGCTTCTCCGCTGGTCTGGCAATGCTGACCAAGGCGCAGTTCCCGGCCGTCAACCCGACCCAGTATGCATTCCTTGGCCCCTTGGTTGGTGCGCTGCTGCGTCCGCTGGGTGGCTGGCTGTCGGACAAGATCGGTGGCGCGAAAGTGACTTTCTGGACTTTCCTGCTGATGATCGTTGCTGTATTCGGCGTGCTGCACTACCTGCCGCACAACGGCGTCGGTGGCGACTTCCAGGGCTTCCTGGCGATGTTCATCGTATTGTTCGCGCTGACCGGTATCGGTAACGGCTCGACCTTCCGCATGATTCCGATCATCTTCCTCACCGAACGTCAGGCCGAAGCCAAGGGCAAGGGCCCGGCAGCTGACAAGCAGGCACTGCTGGATGCCGCCAAGGAATCGGCTGCGGTACTGGGCTTCTCCGGTGCGATCGGTGCTTACGGCGGCTTCTTCATTCCGAAGAGCTTCGGTACCTCGATTGCCGCGACTGGCTCGCCGGATGCTGCGCTGTATGCATTCGTTGCGTTCTACGTGTCGTGTGTGGTGATCACCTGGCTGTTCTACTCGCGCAAGAATGCGCCTATGCCTTGCTGATCTGATGTGCATTGCCCCCGCCGGTGCGGCGGGGGCGGTTCAGGGTTCAGGATGTTATCCGCTTTGCCGCCTTGCCGGCAAAGCGGATAACGGCTTGTGGAGGGAGCTGCGCTGGCAGCTTTAGAGGTGATGAACAGTCGTCTGCTGAAACGATGGAATCCGGAAAAACCCGAGCTCTGGGATGCTCGCCGGCAGCTGATTGCCAACCGCAATCTGCTGTTGTCGATTCCATCGCTGTTCCTGTCGTTTGCGGTGTGGATGGTGTGGAGCGTTGTCGTCGTCAATTTGCCGGCGGCCGGGTTCAACTACTCGACCAATCAGCTGTTCTGGCTGGCGGCGTTGCCGGGCTTCTCCGGTGCCACGCTGCGAATTTTCTACGCGTTTCTCGTGCCGCTGTTCGGCGGCCGGCGCTGGACCGCCATGTCCACCGCTTCGCTGCTGCTGCCGGCAATCGGCATGGGGCTGGCGGTCAGCGATCCAGGCACTTCCTACCCGGCGATGCTGTTGCTGGCCTTGTTGTGCGGGCTGGGAGGCGGCAATTTCTCCTCATCGATGGCGAATATCAGCTATTTTTTCCCGCTATCGCGCCAGGGGTTTGCTCTCGGGCTGAATGCCGGGCTCGGCAATCTTGGCGTGTTCGCCGCGCAGTGGCTGGTGCCGCTAGCCATCGGTGCTGCCTGGTTTGGCGATCTGGGCGGTGTCGGCCAATTGGTCGAATGGCGTGGCCAGACGCGCATGATCTGGCTGCAGAATGCCGGCTACATCTGGGTGCTGCCGATCCTGCTGTCAGCGTTCGGTGCCTGGTTCGGCATGAACGATATCGAGGCGGTCAGCGCCGATCTGGCGGATCAGG
>CALMFQ010000353.1 GCA_937863215.1 uncultured Pseudomonadota bacterium | reverse complement strand
CGACAGCCGCATGGGGCCCGCGATTCAGGATTTGTGGATGCTGCTCTCGGGCGAACGGCTTGAGCAGCAGACCCAGTTGGGTTATTTGCTTGATGGCTACAGCGAATTTGCCGATTTCGATGAGCGCGAATTGTGGCTGATCGAACCGCTGCGCACCCTGCGCATGCTGCATTATTCGGCCTGGCTGGCGCGCCGCTGGGACGATCCGGCCTTCCCCGCCAACTTCCCCTGGTTCAATAGCCAGCGCTACTGGCAGGATCAGATACTGGCCCTGCGCGAACAGCAAGCGGCGCTGCAGGAGGCACCGCTACGGATTTAGGCAAATACTGCAATTCCAGCAGGGCTTTACTAGAATCCCATAAGGCTTTTACTCAGGTTTTTCTTGCATGTCCGCTGCGCAAAACAATAATCCAACGTGGCTCAAACTGATTCGCGCCCTTGGCGCGCCGATTCCCGCGGCGCCGATACTGCAGCGTGCCAGCGGCGCGTGGCAGGAAGACGAACTCACCGACCTGGCGTATACCTATCTCGGCCAGGGCGGCTTTATCGATCTCACCGTTCCCAGTCTGCGTCAGCATGGCGCCACGCAGCGCCACGGGCTGGTGGTCGATACCACCGGCTGGACCGATCTGCGCTCGCTCGACGGCCTGCTGGCGCTGTTGCAGCAGCAGGCGGCACAACTGCACGCCAACGACCGCATCGTGCTGCTGACCAGTGCCACCTGTGGCGTGGACTGGCAACGCGCAACGATTGCCGAGGCGGTTACCGGCTTCTGCAAGAGTCTGGCCAAGGAATTCGGCAGCAGCGGCGTTACCGTCAACCAGCTGCAGGTGGTGGCGCGCGGCGAAGAAGCGGCGCTGCCGTGGCTGGCGTTCCTGCTGTCGTGCCGCTCGGCATTCATCACCGGCCAGAGCATCGCCGTCACGCAGCCGCGGCGCCATCTGGGGCTCAAACCCGGTTCGCTGCAAGGCAAGATTGTCGCCGTCACCGGCGCGGCACAGGGAATCGGCCTGGCCATCGCCGAACAATTCGTTGCCGAAGGCGCGCAGCTGATCGGCATCGACCGGCCCGGCAATCCGCAACTGGAAACCGGCATGGCGCGCATCGGCGGCCATGCGCTGGCGCTCGATATCACCGCTATCGATGCGCCGCAGCAAATCCGCAACAAGGCGGCGGAACTGGGTGCCGGGCTGGACGTGCTGGTCAACAACGCCGGCGTGACGCGCGACAAGCGCTTCAAGCGCATGCCGCCGGATGCCTGGCAGATGGCGCTGGATGTGAATCTGCATGCGCCCTACCATCTGGCCGAATCGCTGGCGCAGAACGGCCTCAACGATGAGGGGCGGATCGTGTTCCTGTCGTCGATTTCCGGTATTGCCGGCAATGCCGGGCAGAGCAACTACGCGCTGGCCAAATCCGGGCTGATCGGCCTGACCCGTGCGCTGGCACCGGCAATCGCGAACCGCCGCATCAGCGTCAACGCGGTGGCGCCCGGCTTCATCGAAACGCCGATGACGGCGGCGATACCATTCATGATCCGCGAAGTGGCACGACGCTTCAACGCCTTGTCGCAAGGCGGCCTGCCGCAGGATGTGGCGGAGCTGGTGACGTTCCTGGCGCGGCCGGAGGCCGGCGGTGTCAACGGCGAAACCATCCGCGTCTGCGGGCTGAATCTGATCGGGCGCTAGGCTCTATTGACGCTGACCGCAGCGACGATCTGGATTTCGACCTTCCATTCCGGCCTGGCCAGCCTGGCCTGTACCGTGGCGCGTGCCGGCGCGCAGCCCTGCGGCAGCCATGCGTCCCACACCGCGTTCATGCCGTCGTAGTCGGCCAGATCGGCGAGATAGATCGTCGCGCTGACGATGTTGCCGCGGTGGCTGCCGGCTTCGGTCAGCCAGCGCTCGATGTAATCGAGCACCTGGCGGGTCTGGCCGCCGATATCCTGGCTGGCATCGTCCGGCACCTGGCCGGACAGGTAGATGGTGCCGTTGTGAATCACGTATTCGCAATAACGCGGGCCGACATGGAAACGCTGCAGGCTCATTTTTTTCTCCCAAAAACAGCAAGGCCGGCGAATGCCGGCCCTGCGACGATCGAAACGGCATCAGCGCCGAATTATGCCATGGCATAACCGCGCAGCTGCTGCGAAAACTCCTGCAGCGAGGCAATACCGCTGGCTTCAGCACGTTTGCACCAGTCCTGCAGCTGTTTCAGCAACTGTTCCTTGGATGCCGACGAGCGTTCCCACAATTGCGACAGCTCCTGGCGCATCGAGTAAACGGTATCGAGCAGCTTGCTCTGTTCCAGCAACAGCGTCAGGCGGATCTGGTCGGCCGGTTCGATGTGCTTGGCTTCCTGCTTCAGCCACAGGCGCATCTGCTTGGCCGGGTTCCAGTCCGGCGCCTGCGGCAGCTTGGCCGAGGCGCGCAATTGCTCGATCTCGCCGGCAACGGTCGTCTTCAGTTGCATGGCGTATTGCGCGGCGATCTGGTAGCGGTTGGCGATCACCGTCTGCAGGGTGTCGAAATCGACCATCGGCTTGGCCTCGACCACCTTCACCGTCGGCGCCACGCGGCGCACCTTGGCCAGACCGCAGATTTCCAGAATGCGGATATACATCCAGCCGATATCGAATTCCCACCACTGGTACGACAGCTTGGCCGAGGTACCGAAGGTGTGGTGGTTGTTGTGCAGCTCTTCGCCGCCGATCAGGATGCCGAGCGGAAACACATTGGTCGATGCGTCTTCGTTCTCGAAGTTGCGATAACCCCAGTAGTGGCCGATGCCGTTGATCACGCCGGCGGCAAACAGCGGAATCCAGATCATCTGCACCGCCCAGATGGTGATGCCGTGCACGCCGAACAGCAGCAGATCGATCACCGCCATCACGGCGATACCGGCAGTATTGTGCGCTGCGTACAGGTTGCGTTCGATCCAGTCGTCCGGAGTGCCGTGGCCGTATTTTTCCGGGATGCTGCGGTCGAGACAGGCCTTGCGGTACAGGTCGATACCATCCCACAGCACCTTGTTGATGCCGAGGATCTGCGGGCTGTGCGGGTCTTCTTCGGTTTCGCATTTGGCGTGGTGCTTGCGGTGAATCGCCGCCCACTCCTTGGTGATCATGCCGGTGGTCAACCATAGCCAGAAACGGAAGAAATGGCTGACCAGCGGATGCAGGTCGAGCGCGCGATGCGCCTGATGCCGATGCAGAAAAATGGTGACCGATGCAATGGTGACATGCGTCAGACTCAACGCGACGACGATATAGCCCCACCATGGCAAATCGACCAGACCCAACAGATATTCCATAAACCCCGATCCTTGCTCAAAAGCCGTTTTTCTGCGCCCATGGTGCCAGCCAGTGTTAGGGAAGCGCTGAATATGAAAAGCCCCCGCCGATGCGAATATTCGACGAGGGCACATGCAGCAACATAAAACCGCAAACATTACCGTTTACGGTTGATATGCATCAAGGCACCGACCGGCAAGTTTACACGCGTTCACTTTGTTTGAACATTGGCCAGCCCCTCGCGGCTCTTGTCGCGTATCTCGCGTTGCGGATACGGAATTTCGATGCCGTAACGGCGAAAGCTGTCCCAGATGGCACGGTTCACCTCGGAGCGGAACGACGCCATGCCGTTCTGCGGGTCGGCCAGCCATACGGCCAGCTCCATGTCGATGCCGCTCTCGCCGAACGATTTCAGCAACACCGCCGGCTTTGGCTCCGGCTTCAACCTTGGGTGCTCGGCGACGGCTTCGAGCAGCGCCCGGTTCACCAGATCCAGATCCGATGCGTAGCTCACCTGCACCGGCAACACCACGCGCATGTCACGGTTGGAATACGACAGATTGAGCACCGTCGAAGTCACCAGCGTCTCGTTGGGAATGATCGCCTCGCTGCCATCGCCACCGCGCACCACCACGTAGCGCCCGGTCAGACGGGTGATTTCACCCATGCGGTTGTCGATCTGCACCAGATCGCCAAGGCGGATCGAGCGATCGAGCAGGATCACGAAACCGCTGACATAATTGCTGGCAATCTTCTGCAGCCCCAGCCCCAGCCCGACGCCGAACGCGCCGCCGAACACCGACAGCATGGTCAGATCGATGCCCACCAGCGGCAACGCGACCAGCACGCCGACCACGATCAGTGCGGCACGGATGATCTTGGTGAACACCACCCGCAGACTCATGTCCAGCTCGCCGGCCTGCATCACCCGGCGTTCGATGAAGCTGCCCAGCCACATCGCCGCGATCACCGTGCCGCCGAACGACAGCGTGCCGGTCAGCAGCAACCACAGCGAGATACGATTCTTGCCGACGGCGAAGCCGAAATCGTCCAGCGTCTGCTGCACTTCCGGCAGCACGCCGGTAATGTGCAGGGCAAAGCCGATCCAGATGAAGGCGGCGATATAACGCTCGGAACGTGTCACCCAGCCGGAATCGGGAAACACATAGCGCAGCAGGTACACCGCCAGCCGGATCGCCGCCATCGCCAGCAGCAGCGGTGCCGCCAGCTTCAACACCCGCACCCGGTAGAATTCGGACAGGATCATGCTGCCGAGCCACACGAAGCCGTAAGTCGACAGCGGAAACAGCACCCGGTCGAAGCTGGCAGCGCCGAATTCGCCCCAGCGGCTGGTGCTGACCAGCCTGGAACGCAGATAGCGGTTGATCAGCCAGGCCAGCGCCAGCGCCAGCACCAGCACTGCCAGCTGCCAGAACACATCGACCCGTACGACATCGTCGAGCGATTCGAGCAGCAGATTATGGGTTTGGAAGTTTTTCATGCGCAATTGCAGCCGATTGAATCGAGGCACGAATTTTAACCCGCGCGCAGCAGGCGATCGACAAGTCTCTGTTAAGATACGGGCCGGAACGGGTGGCCCGGTCGGGCCGGATGGATGACAGAGTCGGGGTTGGCGGTGAGCAAAAAGTTGCAGTACGGTTTGGGCGGTCTGGCCGGGGTGCTGGTGGCATATGGCGCAGCAAGCTGGTGGGCCGGAGTCGGTGCGGAAAAAGCCATGCAGCAGCAGCTGGCGCAGATCGGCAAACTGCCGTACTTCATTGTCAAGCAGTCGAGCTATCAGCGCGGCTGGTTCAGCGCCGAGCAGACGGTTGAGCTGGAACTGTCCGACAGCCTCACCTGGCCGTACCAGGCATATTTGAAATTTGCCGACAAGCCATACACACCGATCCGCATCAAATATCGCAACCGCATCCAGCACGGCCCGCTGCCGCTGCTGGGCAGCTTCAACCTGCGGCCGCTGAAAGCGCGCGTCGAAACCGAACTGCTGCTCAGTGCCGAGGCGAAAAAGGCGCTCAAGCCATTCTTCGGCGACCAGCCGCCGATCCGCATCGAAAACCGCATCGCCTTCAACAACGATGGCGACATGCGCATCGGCATCCCGGCATTCGACTATGAAGAAGCGATCAGCGGCGTCAAGGTCAAATGGAACGGCCTGCAATCGGGGCTGAACTACGCCGGTGACTATAACCGCTACGACGTCGATGCGCTGCTGCCGGGAATCCACCTGGACGCAGCCGGCAAAGGCACTATCGATGCCGGCAAACTGAGCGTGCAGACCGAGTCGCAGCGCGGCGTGGCCGGGCTGATGCTGGGCAAGGGCCAGGCGCAGCTCGCCAGCCTGGCGGTCG
>CALMFQ010000352.1 GCA_937863215.1 uncultured Pseudomonadota bacterium | reverse complement strand
GGCTGAAAATTTGACTTGTTTCAAGTGCTTGCATATAATCGCCGGTTCTCTGGTCGAGGTCTCGGTCAGGGTTGTTCAAATCAAGGAGCAAACAGCATGTACGCGGTCGTAAAAACCGGCGGTAAGCAGTACAAGGTTACCATCGGCGAAAAATTGAAAGTAGAACAGATACCGGCAGACATCGACTCCCAAATCGTACTGGATCAAGTATTGATGGTAGTTGATGGTGAAACCGTAGTGGTTGGCAAACCGACTGTTGCGGGCGCTACCATCAAGGCCACCGTGGTTTCCCACGGTCGCGGTGATAAAGTGCGCATCTTCAAGATGCGTCGCCGCAAGCATTATCAGAAACACCAAGGTCATCGTCAGAACTTCACCGAATTGCGCATCGACGCAATCGAGAAGTAAGCGAGGAGCGTGAAACATGGCACACAAAAAAGCAGGCGGTAGTTCCCGTAACGGCCGCGACTCTCATTCGAAACGACTCGGCGTCAAAGCCTACGGCGGCGAACTGATTCCGGCTGGCAGCATCATCGTGCGTCAGCGCGGCACCCAGTTCCACCCGGGCGTGAATGTCGGCATCGGCAAGGATCACACTCTGTTCGCCAAAGTGGACGGCACGGTTGAATTTACGGTTAAAGGCGCTTTCGGCCGCAAATTCGTAAATATCGTTCCGTTCGAGCACGCGGAAGAGCTGTCGGCTTAATCGCCGCAGCCAAGGATGTGAAGCCCTGTCCCGTCGGGATGGGGCTTTTTCGTTTTCACAGTCCATCCCGATCGGTTTGGCATCCGATCCGATCGGCATGGACTGTTCGGCCGGGTGGCGGCAGCGGATATCGGCCAGCCGGCGCCTTACAGGCAGGGAGCCAATGCATGAAATTCATCGATGAAGCGCGGATCGAAGTAGCCGGCGGCAAGGGCGGCAACGGCTCGGCCAGTATGCGCCGGGAGAAGTTTGTGCCGCGCGGCGGTCCGGACGGCGGCGACGGCGGCCGCGGCGGCAATGTCTATGCGGTGGCCGATCTGAACATCAACACCCTGGTCGATTACCGCTTCGTGAAAAAATATTTCGCCCACCATGGCGAAAACGGCCGCGGTGCCGATTGCTACGGCAAGGGTGCCGACGATATCGTGCTGCGTATGCCGGTCGGCACGCTGATTACCGATACGCTTACCGGCGAAGTCGTCGCCGATCTGACCCACGACGGTCAGCAGGCGCTGCTGGCGCAGGGTGGCAAGGGCGGTCTCGGCAACATCCATTTCAAGAGCTCGGTCAACCGTGCGCCGCGCCAGTTCACCCATGGCGAAGAAGGCGAAAAGCGCGAGCTGAAGCTGGAGCTGAAAGTGCTGGCCGACGTCGGCTTGCTGGGCATGCCGAATGCCGGCAAATCGACTTTCATCCGCGCCGTATCCGCCGCCCGGCCGAAAGTGGCCGATTACCCGTTCACCACGCTGGCGCCGAATCTGGGCGTGGTGCGCATCGACAACAACAAGAGTTTTGTCGTCGCCGACATTCCCGGCCTGATCGAAGGCGCGGCCGAAGGCGCCGGTCTGGGGCATCGCTTTCTCAAGCATCTGGCGCGTACCGGCGTATTGCTGCATCTGGTCGATCTGGCGCCGTTCGACGAAAGTGTCGATCCGGTGCATGAGGCGCAGGCAATTGTCGAAGAGTTGCGCAAATACGATGAAGATCTGTACCGCAAGCCGCGCTGGCTGGTGCTGAACAAGCTGGACATGATTGCCGAGGACGAGCGTCAGGCGAAAATCGACGACTTCCTGCTGCGTTTCGGCTGGCAGGCGCCGGACAAATATGCCGATTTCGATCCGTTCGCGCCGCGCTATTTCGCCATTGCCGGCCTGACCGGTGAAGGTTGTCGCGAACTGACCCAGTCGCTGATGCTGTATCTGGATCAGTTGCGCGAATGGAAAGCCAGGCAGGCACAGGCGGCAGACGCGCAATTGCGCTTCGACGAGCGCGAGCTGGAAGACGATGGCGACGACGCCGAAGTCGACGCCGAATGATCGCTCTACTACAATGATTGCACTCCGCCGGCCCCGAGCCGGCGTCGTTTTTCCCGATCTCAGAAACCGATGCGCGATACCGCTCACGAATCCCTGTTAAACGAATTCTTCCGCGACGGCATTGAGCTCGGCGACCTGCCGGCGCTGTTTCCGCTGATGCGCGCACGTGACACGCTGAACGCGTTCATCACGCTGTTCCGCGGTGGCGACGACGAGGTGCTGGTGCGGCTGATGATCCTGCGCGAAATCGGCGCCCGTGCCGAGGCGCCGCGCTGGAGTCCGCAGGAGCTGCGCGCGCATTTCGCCTATCTCGATCCGACCAAGCTCAATACCGTATTGCTGCGGCTGCGCGAATACGAATTGCTGATCTGGGACAACGACGAAGCGGTATATCAGATCAGCTCGTCCGGCCGCATCGCGCTGGCGGCGATCTCGACCCTGATCGGCTTTGCCGACGACGAGGATGCCGAGCTCGGTTTCATCACCAGTCAGGTGGCCGCCGGGCAGGCGGTTGGCAAGGTGTCGGTCGAGGCATTGCAACATCTGTTGGGACGTTTGAACGAATTGCAGGGCGAATTCGAACAGGCGGTGTTGTCGAGCTCGGAATTCCTGATCCTGGC
>CALMFQ010000351.1 GCA_937863215.1 uncultured Pseudomonadota bacterium | reverse complement strand
CAAGCCAGGCCGGCGCTGGCGCCAGGCGAACTGATCCGGCGGGTCGAGGTGCAGCTGCCGGCGGCGCAGGTGCGTTTCGTCGCGCTCAACACCGCGCCGGATGAAGCGGTGCGGCTGCGGGTGGCGCCAAATGCCAAATCCGCAGCGCTCGGTTTTGACGAAGTATTCGCCGATCCTTACGACGGCAGCGTGCTGGGCCAGCGCCAGTGGGGGGCCGCGCGGCTGGACAGCGCGCACCTGCTGCCGTTCATCTACAAGCTGCATCGCAGCCTGTTTCTGCCGGACAAATGGGGCGTGTGGCTGCTCGGCGGCGTGGCGCTGATCTGGCTGCCGGCTTGCCTGATCGGACTGTATCTGACCTTGCCCAAGGGGCGACCGTTGCTGCGCAAATGGTGGCCGGCATGGCGGGTGAAGGCCGGCGCCAGCGGCTACCGGCTGAATTTCGACCTGCACCGCGCCGGCGGCTTGTGGCTGTGGGGCGTGCTGCTGCCGATTGCCATGTCCGGCGTCTATTTCAACCTGAAACACGAGCTGTTCCGCCCGGTGGTGAGCCTGTTCGGCACGCTGACGCCGGAGCCGGAGCAGCTGCTGCCGAAACGCAAATCGCCGCAACAAGCGCGGCTGACGCCGGATCAGGCGTTGCAACGCGCGCTAACGCTGCTGCCGCCGCAGGCTGCCGATCTGCGCCCGGCGTTCCTGATGTGGCAGCCGGAACGCGGCGTGTATCGCGTCGGCTTTGAGCAGGCGCGGCGTGGCGAGGCATTCCGGCTGCGCTTTGAGCAAGTCTATCTCGATGCCGCCAGCGGTGAATTGAAGGCGCGGCGCGGCTACGACAGCGGCACGCGTGCCGACGCATTTCTCGCCTGGCAGTTCCCGCTGCACAGCGGCCGGATGTTCGGCCTGCCGGGCCGGCTGCTGGTGTGTCTGGCCGGGCTGGCAACCGCAATGCTGGCGCTGACCGGGCTGCTCATCTGGTGGAAAAAGCGCGCCGCGCAGGCCATCGGCCACCGCCGGCGCAACGATTCCTTGGCTGCCGCTGCTGCGGCTGCCGACTGAGTTTCAATCAACAGGGAGAACAATATGCAACACCACGTTTTCAAACTTTCGCCACTGGGCCTGTCGCTGCTGCTGGCATTTCAATCCGGCGCGCTGCACGCGGCCGAAACCGGCGTGCTGCCGGAAGTCAAGGTGCAGGCAAGCAGCATCGACGATTCCGAGTCGTATCAGGCGCCGCTCAGCCGCAGCGCGACCAAGATCGACGCACCGTTGCGCGATATTCCGCAGAGCGTCAACGTGGTGCCGCAGGCGCTGATCCGCGACCAGGGCGCACATTCAATGCAGGATGTGCTGCGCAATGTGCCCGGCGTTGGCCTGTCGAGCGGCGACGGCCAGCGCGATCAGGTCACCATCCGTGGCTTCAGC
>CALMFQ010000350.1 GCA_937863215.1 uncultured Pseudomonadota bacterium | reverse complement strand
GATTGGTGAATAGGGTGAAAATAAAGTCGCTGTGGCTACTCACGCTGTGGTGTCCTGTGTGGTGCCGGGCCATGTGGCACAAAGATCGGCGTGGCTGACAATAGCCTGTAGTGGTCTGCGATGCAGGTAACGGCTCAGTTGCTGTTCAATGAATTGTTCAACGTTTGCCTGCATTCCGGGGTGGTGTGCTGATACTTTGGGAGTGATCAGCAAGCCCGGTGTGTGCCAGACGGGGCTATTTGCAGGGGGAATGGGATCGAGTCCATCCAATGCCGCACCCCAAAGTCTGCCCTGCTGCAAGGCGTCCAGCAGGGCGGGTAGATCCAGCAAACCCTGGCGCCCCAGATTGACCAGAACTGCATGGGCCGGTAACCGGGCCAGTGCGGCACGGTTGAGTTGCTGACGGGTGCTGTCAGTCAGTGGCAGGCAGGCAAATAACAGGTCGGTGTTTGATAGGGCGCCGTGCCATTTATCCGGAGGCAGGTATTCGTCGCAACTGGTGATTTTTTCCGGGGTTGCCGTACGAGCTGTGCCCCGGACGTGGATGCCGAGCCCACGCAGCAGTCTGGCCAGTTGTTGGCCAATTGATCCCAAGCCCAGAACGAGGGCGGTGCGAGGTAATGGTGCCATGCGAGTAGGGGTGAGCCAGTGGCCAGCTGTTTGTGCCTGGACATATTCCGGTAGGCTGCGTTGCAGAGCCCAGGCCAATGCCAGCGCGTGCTGAGCAATGGCTTCGCTGTTGGCCGGGCAGCGGCTGACGATGACGTTTTGTTTCAGAAGTGCCGGTGCCTGAAGTATGTCTACCCCTGCTGCGGTGCTTTGAACCCATTCGAGCCGAGTGACATGGGGCAGGATTTGCCGCAGATAGCGATGCCCCAGCACTATTCTGGCGTTGGGGGCGTGGGCAATGGCATCGGCTTCGTTTTCCGCCACGTGCACCGGCTCATTGCCCGCCAGACTGCGCAGAGTGGCCAGATGCTGGGCCGTGGGGGCAAATGTGCTGTAAAAGATGAGGATCATGGCTCTGTTGGCGTTCGTTGGCGGCACCAATCGTGCCACATTTGCCTGAGTGCGTGTTGCAGCCCGGCAGTAACGACGCTTGGCTGGCGCAGTGGGCTGGTTTCGATCTGCTGGCGCAGGCCGGCACGCAGTGCCGCCAATTGTGGCAGGTGGGTTGCCCAGTAGCAGGCGGTATCGATGTAGCCGGTAGCGCTTTCGCAAATCCAGTCGGTCAGCCCGGCGCGGGCCAGATGTGCCGCAGATAGCCGTTGTGGCATGGTTGGGCCGGCCAGCGTCAGGGTAGGTACACCCATCCACAGGCCGTGGTTTACTGTGGTGCCACTGGTGAAGGGCAGGCTATCCAGCAGGATGTCTACTTTGTGGTGCGAAGCCAGATAGTCTTGCAGAGCAAGTTGTGGCTGAAATGCCAGCCGTTCTGGCTGGATGCCGTGGCTGGCAAAGCGCTCAATCAGGGCTTGGCGGCGTGGCAGGTCATTGATGCCTCCCAGTAACATTCTTGCTTGTGGGAGAGCGTTCAGTACCTGGCTCCAGAGTGCGATGGTGGAGTGCCCCAGCTTATTGCTGCGATTGAAGCTGCCAAAGGTGAGATAGCCATTGCCCAGTGCCGGTAGCTGGCTGATGGCAGGGGCATCGGCCTGGGCTGCAAAGGTACCTCCACTGGGCAGATAGGCCAGTTTCTCGGTGAATTGTGCATCCAGCAGCCCCACAGGAGCGACAAATTGATCCACCAGACGGTAGTCAATGCAGGTGAGCCCGGTTGTATTGGGATAGCCGATCCAGCTGATCTGGATCGGTGCTGGTTTGTGGGCGAATGCCAGCAGGCGGTTGCCAGCAGTGTGACCGGAGAGGTCGAATAAAATATCGATGCGGTCGTTGCGGATTTGCCCGGCCAGAGTCATGTCGTCCAGATGATGTACCGGGAGCCATTGATCGGAGAGCTGTTGCAGTCGTTGTGATACTTCATCGTATTGCAACTGATTGGCGTAGACGATGATCTCGAACTGGTTACGATCCAGTGCCTGCCAGATTGGTTCGATGAAGTGGGCGACGGCGTGCTTGCGCAGATCGGCAGAGATAAATCCGAGGCGTAGGCGGCGATCAGGCTCGGGGCTGTTGCCATGCGGTGCCGGAATGGCTGGGGTTGCCGCTTCAACGCGTCGGCCGAATGCGCGATGTGCGGCAGCGACTTCGGCAGGAGTGGCATTTTCATCATGCGATAGGCAATACAGCATGTTGCTGTGGGCTTCGACATCGTCCGGCTGGAGATCCATCGCTTGTCGATAGCTGGCAAGAGCCTGCTGGTATTCACCGAGATCCTGCAGGACATGGGCCAGTTGACGATGATATCCAGCGTTAGAGGGGGCCAGGTTGATTGCCTGCCGAAAGCTGACCAATGCGGCGCTGAATCCACCTGCACGTCGCAAGGCTCTGCCCAGATTGGTGAACAACTGGGCGTTGTCAGGAGCCAGGCGCAGAGCTTGACGATAGGCTGTAATCGCGGCTTCGGGGAGGTCGCTGTTTAACAGGACTGCGCCTATATTGTTGTGTGCTTCCATCATTGCGGGGTCGAGTGCCAGTGCGGCCTGGTAGCAGGTCAGAGCCTCTTGGTTCGCTCCGAGTGCCTGGCGGGCGTTGCCAAGCGCCAGATGGGCATCCGGCGATTGCGGCGCGAGTCGAACGGCGTGAATGGCGTAGTCAGCGCAGCGTTGATAGAGTCTGGCGAGCCAGGCATTTCTGGCTGCGGCCAGCCAGACATCCGGAATATTGGCC
>CALMFQ010000349.1 GCA_937863215.1 uncultured Pseudomonadota bacterium | reverse complement strand
TCAAATATCCCTTGAAAATTTTTGTTTAAACTTCGAACAGGATGTTGAAGAAAACTGTGACGACCAAGGCGATACCGGCAAAGATCGATGTGCCCTTGGTCAAAGCATCCAGACCGTGGAAGAAAAGCCCGATGATAACCATGAACAGCGCCACAGGCACCAGCGCCAGCAGCAGGCCGAGCATACCTGCCAAGCCGCAGGCGATGCAGTACCACAGCGGCTGCCCAATCTGGCGCTCGTAGCGGTACGCTTCTTTGTAGGCGGCGATGAAGGGGGCGAAGGCGCCGTAGAGGAGTGCGGCTTCTGCAAACGCCCCGAGGGATAGGATGAATACGGCGCCGACCACCCCATCCTTCTCGACGAGATGTTCGGGCACGGCCATAAGAGGTATGTTCGCTATGAGCAACACCCCCCACAGCTTAAACAAGCTCTTCCATGTGAAGTCGTACATAGCAGCACCTCGCTAGTTATTTCACCGCCGCCCAGACCGCAAACACTACCGCGCATACGGCGACGACTCCAACCATATGTAATCGCTGTTCCAGTTTGGCGGTATACGCGCGCGTTTCAGTGCTCACGGCGCGGACAGAATCAAGTTCTTTCTGAAGAACACCCACTTTATCGACGAGTGCTGCTTGTTGCGCGGCGGTTTCCTCAGAAGCCCTCACAACCTCCTGCTGAGCGCTGGCGAGCTGCTCACTGATAGCCCCTGCGACATCCCATAACTTACTACTGACCTCAACCAGCTGACTTTCATTTTTCGCGAGCGCCTTCTGCATGAAGTCTTCTAGCGCGGCGACCTGTGTCTGCGTTACGGGGTTCTTTTCAACACCCTTGTCAGGGTTCTTCGGGCGGTCTGGCATAGCCGTCTGAGCATGTTTTACCAGATCAATCGCTCGAAAAGCCAAGTCAAGTGCTGACGCTATCGCAAGTGTATTAATCACTCAGCATCTACCTCCATAGATATGCGCCCGGCCAGCGCGAAATCAACCCCGTCCTGACTTTCTAGCACCCGCCGATGTGTCGTACAATCAATCTATTATCGAACGTCAGTCTAACGATAGAGGCAAGAAGATGGACAAAACCCAATTCGACGGCGTGCAGCGCGCCGCCAACGGTCTGCGGGCTGGTTTGAAGGCTGCTCCGGAAATGAGCCGTACCACTCTACTGTACGATCCGTCGTATGGTCAAGGCGGGCAACTGATGGAAAAAGCCGCACCCCATCATGTTGAACTTTGACATCCTGATCATCGGCAGCGGACTTGCCGGCCAAACTCTCGCGCTGCTGCTGGCGGATCGATTCTCGGTTGCGATCGTCACCAAGAAAAGCCTGCTCGACGGCAGCAGCAACTGGGCTCAGGGAGGAATTGCCGCAGTACTGGATACAAAGGATTCGATCGAAGCGCACATTGAAGATACGCTGGTTGCCGGTGCCGGCCTGTGCGATCCACAGACCACCCGCTACATCGTCGAACACTCGCGGGGAGCGATACAGTGGCTGATCGATCAGGGTGTGCCGTTTACCCGCGATAGCGGCAGCGAAACTGGTTACCATCTGACGCGTGAAGGTGGCCACAGTCACCGGCGCATCATCCATGCAGCGGATGCCACCGGTGAAGCAGTCATCACGACCTTGTCGGCCAAGGTCAAAGCTCACCCCAATATCCGTGTACTCGAAGAACATATTGCAGTTGACCTGATTACCGAAGCCAAGCTCGGCAAACCGGGTAATGCCTGCCTTGGCGCCTACGTACTGGATCGCCAGTCGGATCGGGTAGTCGCGATTGGCGCCCGCCACACGATTCTGGCCACCGGCGGTGCCGGCAAGGTCTATCTGTACACGACCAACCCCGACATTGCCACCGGCGACGGTATCGCAATGGGTTGGCGCGCCGGGAGCCGGGTGGCCAACATGGAGTTCATCCAGTTTCACCCCACCTGCCTGTTTCACCCACACTCGAAGTCATTCCTGATCTCCGAAGCGGTGAGAGGTGAAGGCGGCATCCTGAAACTGCCCGACGGCACCCGATTCATGCCGCAGCACGACCCGCGAGCCGAATTGGCTCCACGCGACATCGTTGCGCGCGCCATCGACTATGAAATGAAAAAACACGGCCTGGATTGCGTTTATCTGGATATTTCCTACAAGCCGGCGAGTTTCATCAAGGAACATTTCCCCAACATCTACAGCCACTGCCTTGGACTGGGAATCGATATCACGCGCCAGCCGATACCGGTTGTTCCCGCCGCTCACTATACCTGCGGCGGATTGCTGACCGATTTGCAAGGGAAAAGCGATATCCCGCAGCTGTATGCCATCGGCGAAGTCGCTTGTACCGGACTGCACGGGGCCAACCGGCTTGCGAGCAATTCGTTGCTTGAATGCGTCGTGCTGGCCAAGGCCACGGCAGAGCATATCCGGACCAACCCTGCCGCCATGCCTGACATGTTGCCCGAATGGGATGAAAGTCGTGTTACCGATCCAGATGAAGAGATCGTAATTGCGCACAACTGGGATGAGCTGCGCCGCTTCATGTGGGATTACGTCGGCATCGTTCGCACCAACAAACGGCTGGAACGCGCCTTGCATCGCATTGCCTTGCTTGAAAGTGAAATTGACGACTACTACAGCCATTTCCGCATCAGCAATGACCTGATCGAACTGCGCAATCTGGTGCAGACTGCGGAACTCATCGTACGCTGTGCCATGCAACGCCATGAAAGCCGCGGCCTGCATTTCAGCCGGGATTACCCGCTGTTGCTGGACACGCCCGGTAACACGGTCCTGTCACCCAAGGACAAGATGCCACCACGGATCGATTGATCTGAGAGCCGGTTCAAAGCCTGTCGCAAGTAGCCCCCAGCGGGGCGAAAAGCAGCGCATAGCCAAGCCTCTGTGCGATAAATCGCCAAGCGACGGGCTAACCGGAATGTGAAGGAGTACAGGAGGACCGCCCCAAGCTCTTGCCAAACCCGGCAAAGCCAGAACCGGACATACCTTGTGTGCTTTGAGCAACGGATAAACCCGGATCAATGTTGTGCAGCAAGACTTTGAACAGGCTCATCGACACAAGATCAAACGCGCTGCCACTGCAAGCGAACCCTCAGACGCCGTAACACACCCTGCGGCACGTCCCACGGCAATAACGGCACTGCCACATGCCAGCCATCTGCCAAGTGCAATCGCAGCAACACCAGCCACGGTGCGATATAGCTGTCTCCGGCAATACTGGCGTCAAACCAGCACTGTCGGATATAAACACGCGCATCGGCTGACCCGCCGATCTCTACTGCGGATACAGGTAACTTACCCGCACCCGAACGCGCCAGCAATATCAGCCACACTGGTGCTGCGATGTAGAACAACTGGGGAAAAAATGGAAGACGGGCGGCGTGTAATGCCGCCAGAGCAAGCAGCGCCACCCCGCCATACAGCGGAAGCCGGTATCGAGACGGGGTGAGCGTTATGCGGATAGGAGCCAAGACTCGACCGTCTGTCACAGCTTTAGGTGCAGTCAATCGCCCATGCGCTCGTTCGTACTCCAGCAATACTCAACCAACTGCAGCCCCAGCTGCAGTTGGTTTACATGCGGCCTTTCGGCCACCGCAATACCTGCCGGCTCGCATTCCTGCGGATCGGCCCGCAACACAGCACCTGTTTCCATATCAAAGCTGAGCAACATGATGTATCTCCCTTTTTCCGATCGGCGCCAGATGATCTGACAGCGTGCAGCGGACATGGCACCATGTGGCACCCAATTGGCGCGCCACATGATCCGATTATCGGCACGGCGCAGGGTTTGTAAAGCACATCTTTAGAGCGATGGCTTGAAACGCGCCTGCAATTAACGGCCAAGACTGGAAAGCATCTTTCTGACCAACTGCCCATTGGCATTGAATGCATCCATCAATAACGGTACATATTGCGGCAAACTGACATGCATCACCATCAATCCGATACTCACGGTGATCGGGAACCCCACGGCAAAAATATTGAACTGTGGCGATGCCCGGGTCATGACACCAATCGCCAGATTGACGATAAGCAGACTGGCAACCACCGGCATCGCCAGCCGTAAACCCAAGGAAAATATCTGCGCGCCCCACTCTACCAACACTTTAAACCCCACAGCCCCTAGTGGCAGCTGCTCGATCGGCAAAAGGCGGAAACTGTCG
>CALMFQ010000348.1 GCA_937863215.1 uncultured Pseudomonadota bacterium | reverse complement strand
ACCACGCGCAAGGATGCCGCCGGCGCAATTCTCTACGCTGCGGAAAAAGCCACCTGGATGGCCGGCGAGGCGATTCAGACCTTGGGTGGCAACGGCTATATCAACGACTATGCCACCGGCCGCCTGTGGCGCGATGCCAAGTTGTATGAAATCGGCGCCGGCACCAGCGAAATCCGCCGCATGCTGATAGGTCGCGAACTGTTCCAGGAAACCCGCTGATTCCAGCGGTAGAGCAAGCGTGGCGCGAAGCCAGGCCGCAGACCGTACATAAGTACGGCAAAGCGCAGGCGACAGGATCAGGCTTGCCCTACCGCTGGAATTCACAGCCCAGGCAGCGGCAATGGCTACAATAAAAACTCCCCGCCATTGCCGAACCAGAGTCCCACCATGTTACTGAACCCGGAACAACAAGCGATCCGTGACAGCGTGCGCCGCTTTGCGCGCGAAATGCTGGCGCCTTCGGCCGGCCTGCGCGACCAGACCAGGGCGTTTCCGCACGATGAGCTGGAAGTACTGGCGCAAATGGGCCTGCTCGGCATGCTGGTGCCGCCGCAATGGGGCGGCGCCGGGCTCGACTACCTGAGCATGGCGGTAGCGCTGGAAGAGCTGGCGGCCGGTGACGGCGCGGTATCGACGATTGTTTCGGTCAACAATTCGGTGGTGTGCGGCCCGCTGCTGCAATTTGGCAACGATCTGCAGCGTGAGCGTTTCCTCAAGCCGCTGGCCAGCGGCAGCAAGCTTGGCTGCTTCTGCCTGACCGAACCGCAGGCGGGCTCCGACGCCGGTGCGATCAAGACCCGCGCCACGCGCAAGGGCAATCATTACCTGCTCAACGGCAGCAAACAGTTCATCACCAGCGGCAAGAATGCCGATATCGCCATCGTACTCGCCGTTACCGACCCGGAAGCGGGCAAACGCGGCATCAGCGCCTTTATCGTGCCGACCGACACAGCCGGCTTTACCGTGACCAAGGTGGAAGACAAACTCGGCCAGCACTGTTCCGATACCGCGCAGATCGTCTTTGACCACTGCCGCGTGCCGCTGGCAAACATGCTTGGCGCCGCTGGCGACGGTTACAAAATTGCGCTGGCCAACCTCGAAGCCGGCCGTATCGGCATTGCCGCGCAAAGCGTCGGCATGGCGCGGGCCGCTTACGAATGTGCGCTGCGCTACAGCAAGGAACGCGAGAGCTTCGGCAAGAAGATATTCGCGCATCAGGCGGTGGCGTTCCGGCTGGCGGAAATGGCGACCCAGATCGAGGCTGCGCGCCAGCTGGTATGGCACGCCGCGGCACTGAAAGATGCCGGCGAACCGGCGCTGAAACAGGCATCGATGGCCAAGCTGTTCGCCTCGGAAATGGCGGAAAAGGTCTGTTCGGCAGCAATCCAGACACTGGGCGGCTATGGCTACCTGAGCGACTTTCCGCTGGAACGCATTTACCGCGATGTGCGCGTGACGCAGATTTACGAAGGCACCAGCGACATCCAGAAGCTGGTGATCAGCAGAGCTTTAGAGAACGAATAGATGAACGTTATCCGCAACACCATCAACGCCCGCTCCGAACCGTTCCGCAACAATGTCGCAGCGATGCAGGCACTGGTCGACGATCTGCGCGCCAAGGTCGCCAGAATCCGCGAAGGCGGCGGCGCCAAGGCTAACGAACGGCACACCTCACGCGGCAAACTGCTGCCGCGCGACCGTGTGCGCGCCCTTCTCGACCCCGGCTCGCCGTTTCTGGAGCTGTCGCAACTGGCGGCGTGGGATATGCATGACAACCAGGTGCCGTCGGCCGGGCTGATTGCCGGCATCGGCCGCGTCTCCGGCATCGAATGCCTGATCATCGCCAACGATGCCACGGTCAAAGGCGGCACCTATTACCCGATCACGGTGAAAAAACACCTGCGCGCGCAGGAGATTGCCGCGCAGAACCGCCTGCCGTGTATTGCGCTGGTCGATTCCGGCGGTGCCAATCTGCCGAATCAGGACGAAGTGTTTCCGGATCGCGACCACTTCGGCCGCATCTTTTTCAACCAGGCCAACCTGTCGGCGCAAGGCGTGCCGCAGGTGGCGGTGGTGATGGGTTCCTGCACTGCCGGTGGCGCTTATGTGCCGGCGATGTCGGATTACTCGATCATCGTCAAGAACCAGGGCACCATCTTCCTCGCCGGGC
>CALMFQ010000347.1 GCA_937863215.1 uncultured Pseudomonadota bacterium | reverse complement strand
TAGCGGTACGACTGTCGCGCTCGCCATGTGCTGGCGGTGGCGCCAGGTGAACCAGCCACTCTGCCACACCGGCGAGGCGTTGCAACGACGCCGGCGCGTCCAGATCGCCGGCAAGCGGCAGAATGTGCTGTCGGCGCAGTAACGCGGCGCGTTCGCCGGAGCGTGCCAGACCATACAGTCGGTAGCGGTCCTGCAGTAGCCGGGCGGTGCGCTGCGCGATATCGCCGGCACCGACGAACAGTATGCGTTTCATAAGCAGTGTGTTTAGCGAACAAGAGCAAAGGGTGCAGTGTATGTCAGCCAAGGTCAAGATTCAGCCCAGTGGCCACGAGTTTGTCGTCAACGACGACGAAACCATTCTCGAGGCAGCCTTGCGGGAACATTACGTGTTGCCTTACGGCTGCCGCAACGGCGCTTGCGGCGCCTGTAAGGGCAAAGTTCTGGACGGCGGCGTGGCAATGACTCCGGGCGCAGAAAACACGCTGACGCAGGAAGAAAAGTCCGCCGGTATGGTGTTGTTCTGCTGCGCCCGGCCGACTTCCGATCTGGTGATCGAATGCCGGGAAATCGGCGCGGTGCGCGATATTCCGATCAAGAATCTGCCATGCCGGGTGGAGTCGATCGACAAGATTTCCCACGATGTTGCGGTGCTGTCGCTGAAATTGCCTGCCAATGAACGTCTGCAGTTCCTCGCCGGTCAGTACATCGATATCGTGATGAAGGACGGCAAACGCCGCAGCTTCAGCCTGGCGAACGCACCGCATGACGATGCATTTTTGCAGCTGCATATCCGCCACATGCCGGGCGGCACCTTCTCCGATTACGTGTTCAATACCATGAAACCGAAGGAAATCCTGCGTTTCCAGGGGCCGCTGGGCACATTCTTCCTGCGCGAAGACAGCGACAAGCCGATCGTCTTTGTTGCCAGCGGTACCGGCTTTGCGCCGATCAAGGGTATTGTCGAGCATGCCATCCGCAAGGGCATTGCCCGTCCGATGCGGCTGTACTGGGGCGCACGCAACCGCGCGGAAATCTACATGCATGCGCTGGCGGAACAATGGGCCAGTGAATTGCCAAACTTCGAATACATTCCTGTGTTGTCCGACTCGCCGGCCGAAGATGTCTGGGCCGGCCGGACCGGATTGGTGCACGAAGCGGTGCTGACGGATATCGGGGATTTTTCCGGTTATCAGGTATATGCCTGCGGCGCACCGGCGATGGTGGAGGCAGCGCACCGCAGTTTCATCCAGCGCGGACTGCCGGAAGACGAGTTCTATTCCGATGCGTTCTTTCTGTCGAAAGACCTGAAGCCGGTTCCCTGAGCCGCAGGGGCACGGCTATGGACAAGCAGAAACCGGCCTGAGCCGGTTTTTTCGCATTGATGCCTGCGGTGTAAGCCTGAACCATCATCAGCCGGCAGGCCGTGTTTGGCGGCAAAACCTGGTGAACACAGGTTTACCGCTGATTTGTGCTACATTTCCGCCCCGCATCTTCATTCGCTTTACTGGCCGGTGAAATTCATGACGCAACTACCTGCATGGCTTAGTCAACTGGCAGCATTGCTGCCGCCGGAGCGCTTGCTGACCGATCCGGCGGATTGCTATGCCTACGCCTTCGATAACAGCCGTAAATATGTCATGCCACAGGCGGTCGCACTGCCGCTGTCCACCGAAGAGATCGCCGCGATCATGCGCTGTTGCGCACAGTACCGTGTACCGGTAACCCCGCGCGGGCGAGGCACCGGCACTGCGGGTGGCAGTATCCCGGTCAGCGCGGGCCTGGTGCTGTCGCTGGAGCGCATGACCCGCATCAAGTGCATCGATACTGCGAACCGCTTTATCGTCGCCGAACCGGGTGTGTTGAATGCCGAGGTGCAAAAGGTCGCCGCTGCCAACGGTTTCTTCTGGCCGCCGGATCCATCCAGTTCCGCGTATTGCTCAATCGGCGGCAATCTCGCCACCAATGCCGGCGGCCCGCATGCGGTCAAATACGGGGCTACCCGCGACCATGTGCTGGGTGTGCAGGCAGTGACCGCCGGCGGCGAGATCATCCGTACCGGTTCTTACACCAGCAAACATTCGGTGGGCTACGATCTGACGCGCCTTCTGATCGGCTCGGAAGGAACGCTGGCGATCATTACCGAAGCCACTCTCAAGCTCAGCCCCAAGCCGGCGCATGTTGCCGGTGTTGCTGCGCATTATCGCGACACGGCGGGATGTGCCGCTGCGATCGTCGGCATCATGCAGCAACCGTTCGTCCCGGCTGCGTTGGAGTTTCTCGATGCGCAAGCATTGGGGCTGTTGCGGCAACACTATCCCGATATGTTGCCGGGCGACAGCGCCGCGATGCTGATGATCGAAATCGACGGCAGCCCGGCCGACGTTGCTGCCTGCCAGCAGGCGATTCTGGATCTTTGCCACAATGGCAGCCTGATCTCTGCCGAGCCGATTGCCCGCCCCGCGCAGCTATGGGCCGCGCGCAAGGCGCTGTCGCCGCTGTTGCGCGATATTGCTCCGAAGAAAATCAACGAAGACGTGGTGGTGCCGGTGAGCCGGCTGCCGGAATTGCTGGCAGGAGTCGAGCGGCTCGCCGCCGTGCATGGCGTACGCAATGTCAATTTCGGCCATGCCGGCAACGGCAATATCCACGTCAACCTGCTGATCGATCCTCAGGACCCGCAGCAGCTGGCAAGCGGCGAACGCTGCCTGGATCGTCTGTTCGATCTGGTTATCGGTTTGCAGGGAGCATTGTCGGGCGAACATGGCATCGGCCAGGAAAAACGCCCGTTTGTGCCGCGCGAACTGGATGTGGCAACCCTGGATATTCAGCGCCGCATCAAAACCGCACTGGACCCGGATGGCATTCTCAACCCTGGCAAGGTATTGCCCTAGAGCCTGTCGGGCTGAGCGATCCAGCGAGCCAGATGGGTAAATCCGGTCGCGTTTCTCCCGCTGGCTGCCTGGCCCGGATTGCGCACAGCCTGAATATCAGAATGCTCTGATGTATAAAACCTATCATAATTTAAATCCCGCTAAATAAATTTTCGTGTTTTTAAATTTAAGAAAACGCTAATATTCTGACGTTCGCTGCAAGCACCGGGACGGAGAATTCGAGATGAAAACTGGAACAACAGCCATTGTTACCTTGCTACTGGCGGCTTGGGGCGGGGCGAGTCCAGCCTATGCCGCAAGCTCCGTATCGCCGGCTTCTGCCGTTGGCGAACTCACCAAGTTCTCGGCCGCGCGGAAGATGGTTTTCAATACGCCGGAAATGCTTGGCTTGAAACAGAATTCTTTGATTTATATCGAGTTGCCGGGAGTGGGCCAATATCCGGTGGTGTTTGAACATACGACCGGCTTGGTAAATGGCGTTGCATATTGGGAGGGGCATGCGCCGGGAGACAAAAGCCGGCGCGTCAGCCTGAAATTCGACGGTATCGGCTGGAGCGGTGCAATAGACGGACCGCGCGGCAAACTGGTGGTCGGCTATGCCGATGGCGATAGCTGGTTGACCGAGGTTGGTAGCGATTATTCATCGGCACAAGCTTCCGGGGCCGTTGAACTGTTTGCCCCCGTTACCAAGCTGGCTACCGGCCGGCTGGGGTTTCCCGGAGAAGCGCCGGCCAAGGTGTCGCGCCCGGTTCGCTTGAACCTTGCGGAAATCGTTGCGGTACGTGAAAACAGTGAAGTTGCATTGAATCTGCCGGGAGTCGGCAATATGCCGGTGGTGTTTGAGCGCAGCGAAGCGACCGACAATGGCAACACCAACTGGATCGGCTATCTACGCGACTGGGGCACCGATTATCGGGTGGTGCTGACTTACGGTGCGGAAGGTACATTTGGCCGTATTCTGACTCCGGACGGGGAGTTCCAGCTCGAATCATATGCGGGCCAGCAGTGGCTGGTCGATATCGCGGCATCCGGGCTGAGCGGACATTATTCGTTACAGCCGGATGCAATTCTGCCGCCGGCTGCTGCTGTGGAGATCGCCGACAAGCATGCTGTCGCCATGGCTGGCGCGAGTAAAAACCAGGCTGCATCGGCCAGCAAGACGACTACGGCCAGCACCACGACTGCGACCAGTTCGACAACTGCCCCCGCTACCACGCCCACGGATCAAAACACGGCTACGATCGATATCCTGATTCTGTACACCGACGGGTTGGCAGCACGCCTTGGCTCCGGCCTTAGCGTTCGGATCGACAATCTGCTTGCCCTTTCCAACCAGGCATATATCGACAGCGGTATAAAAGCCAGGCTACGCATGGTTGCAGGCAAGCAACTGGCCTATACCGATCAGAACAACAACAGTACGGCTTTGTCTGATCTGTTTGCCAAAACGATTGACCCGTTCAAGGCGGTTGGCTCCTTGCGTGACAACGTCGGTGCCGATGTTGTGACTCTGATCCGGCCGTTCTATGCATCTGCACAATCATCCTGTGGCGTCGGCTACATCGGTGGCTTTAACGGTAGTGCCATCAGCAGGAATTCGTCCTACGCCTATTCGGTGGTCAGTGACGGTCGGGATGTCAATGGCTCCAGTTATTACTGCACCGATTTCACAATGGTGCATGAAGTCGGCCACAACATGGGCAGCATGCATGATCGGGCTACGGTGGCGAGCCAGGGTGGAGGTCAGGGGGCGTATCCGTATTCATTTGGCTACGGCAAGAGCGGTACTTTTGGCACCATCATGAGCTATATCAACCCGCGCATTGGCAAATTTTCCAACCCGGATATTTATACCTGTGCCAATCAGGTGTGTGGCATCTCTCAGACCGATGTGGCGAATTCGGCCAACAACGCGCTGTCGTTGAACAATGTGCGTGTCGATGTGGCAAATTTCAGGGCTACCAAGGTTGCGACCGTTGCCGGGCGCTATACGCTTAGTGGCGTTGTGACCGCAGCAGGCGCAGGGGTGGCGAAAGTGATGTTCACTCCTTCGGATGCGGCGGTTATCTGCGGTGCATCCGGCAGTACCGGCGCGTTCAGTTGTTCGGCGCCAGCTGGCTGGATTGGCTCGATTACTCCGGTGGCGGCTGGCTATACCTTCACCCCGACAAAACTGCTGATCAACAATGTGCAGTCAAACCTGACCTCTCTGGCGGTTAATGCCAGTCGGTAACCTTTCTCCTCTGGTGTTTTCCAGAACTGTGGGCCGTCCTCGTGACGGCCTTTTTTTCACATAATTTTCATTTCTGATTCATCGGGTTGTCTTGTGCCAGGCGCAAGCTTGGGCCCATGGACGACGCAAATCTGCTGCTCAATCACTATCTTCCGCAACAGCGCCAGATGCGACTGGCGGTGATTACGGAGACATACCCACCGGAAATCAACGGGGTGGCCATGACCACCGGGCGCCTGGTTTCTGCCATGCAGCAACTTGGGCACTGGATAGAGCTGATCCGGCCACGCCAGCACGCCAAGGATATGCCGGCCGATCAAAGCGCACTGGAAGAAATATTGCACACCGGTGTGCCGATTCCCCGCTATGGCGGCCTCAAGTTCGGACTACCGGCCAAGCGTAAATTGGTGGCTCGCTGGCGGTTGCGTCGGCCAGATCTGGTACATGTCGTGACCGAAGGGCCACTGGGATGGTCGGCAATCGCCGCAGCCAAAGCCCTGAAAATCCCGGTTACCTCCGATTTCCATACCAATTTCCATACGTATAGCCAGCATTATGGTCTGGGATGGCTGCAAAAGCCGGTAAATGCCTATCTGCGCAAATTCCACAATCAAACGCTGGCGACCTTTGTTCCTACACAAGCGTTGGCCGATGAATTGGGGTTGCTTGGATACCGGAATCTGCGTGTAGTGTCGCGCGGCGTGGATACCGCCTTGTTCAATCCCGGACGTCGCGACCCTGTGCTACGTCGTGCCTGGGGGCTGGAAGAGGGCGATATCGCGGTGCTTTATGTTGGCCGGATCGCTGCCGAGAAAAATCTGCCATTGGTGTTCGATGCTTTCGAAGCGATGCAGCGCCGGCAGCCGGGAATGCGTTTGATTCTGGTTGGCGATGGGCCACAACGTGCGACATGGGAGGCGCGCTATCGGCAGCACGTATTCGCCGGAATGCGGGTAGGTGAGGATCTGGCCCGCCACTATGCGTCAGGCGATGTGTTTCTGTTTCCCAGCCTGACGGAAACATTCGGCAATGTAACGCTGGAGGCAATGGCTTCGGGGCTGGCTGTCGTTGCGTACGACTATGCCGCGGCCAGAGAGCATGTCCGCTCGGGGGACAATGGACTGCTCGCCAGTTTCAATCAGCCTGCGGCCTTTGTTGCCGTAGCCGAGCATCTCGTGCGACAGCCGGACGGGCTGCAGGCAATGCGTGCACGTGCCGTGTCAACTGCTGCCGCTGTCGCGTGGTCAGCGGTATTCAGGGAGTTTGAAACCTATCTGTTGGGCATCGTAAATGAGTCGGGAGCGCTTTTATGAACAGGGCGGCCATTGATCGCTTCATCATGTGGGATCGGCGCTGGGTCAGGCGGATTAATCGGGGGTGCAGATACCGGTCAGTACGTGCCGCTTTCGGGTTGATCAGCCGGCTGGGCGACGGTTCGTTCTGGTATGTGTTGATGCTGGCCCTGCTATGCGGCGATCCGGCCAATAACTACCGGCCTGTTTTGCACATGGCACTGGCAGGCATGACTGGCACGATGGTTTACCGCTGGCTGAAAAAACAAGCGTCGCGACCACGCCCTTTTTGTGACGATCAACATATCGTATTGTCGATTGCGCCGCTGGACAGGTATAGCTTCCCTTCCGGGCACACCTTGCATGCCGTTATTTTTACCTGCATCGCCGTATATCATTTCCCGATCCTGGCGTGGCTATTGATACCGTTTTCTGCCTTGGTCGCTGCATCACGCATTGTTCTCGGTCTGCATTATCCCAGCGACGTGATCGCCGGTATTGTCATCGGCGGCGTTGTATCTATCGCATCGGTACGGCTCTACGTATCGATCGTTGCCTAACCGATATCTTTTGGGTTCACTCTGCTGCAATCGACAGGGGGCTGCGTGTGCTCCGGCTGTCGTTTTATGTCATTGTCAAAAAATGTGCCGATATCGGGAACTTGCGCAGGGCCTGCCTGTCTTTTCTCTACTGGCAAATTGCTGACGTGTGGTCTCCGTATGTGCTTGCGGATATGAATATTCAATTTGCATTTTTTGTCGTTTAGAATAAAATATCTAAATACTTTGGAGTGTTCTGCGTTATGGATTGCGGCCCTGCCGCCGACCGCTTGACGCTTGCTTCCCCGGATGAGGAGAGATAGTTTGAAACCCGTACTCAAGGCTGTCTGCACGCTGCTTGTCGTGCCCATGTTTGCTCATGCAGAACTCAAATCCATGGAAGATACCGAGATGTCCGAGTCTGTCGGGCGTGATGGCATCAACGTGCTGATGGACTTGCGCATGACCGGTTCGATGGCGTATTTCCAGGAAAAAGGTGGCGATACCAATAGCGTCTCCTTTACCAATTTCGCATTGAATGGTGAAGGCGTGAACAAGCCCGGTGTTGCGCCCGCCACCGTGTGGACGGAAATCAACGTCGCCGACGGCGCCCTGAAGGTGGATATGCCGACAGTGAAATTCTCGATGGGCGTGCAGGATTTCGAAATGCGGCGCGGTATTCGCGGTGACGGAACTGCTGCCAACGTTAGCCGCTTTGGCTCGGTTTACGCCATCGGCTTCGATATGTCCAAATCCTATATGGAATTTTCTGGCCACTGATGCCCGTTGCGAGAAGGAATGCCGGAATGATTGCAAAGCTGGTTCAATATACCCGTGTGGCACTTACCGGGGCGATGCTGTTGACTGCGGCCGGCAACGCCTGCGCTGCGCTCGCAGAAATGGCGGATGACGAGATTCAGCAGGTAACCGGCCAGGACGGCCTGTCGATCGTGCTGAGCAATAATTTCGGCTACAAGATGATGGATATCCCGGGAGTGAATGCCGGCGATCCCGTAACGCCCAACTCCATCAGATTCATCGCTCCGCGTCGCCCGATGTTCGACGCCACGCAAATGACGGAATTCGATAAAGAATATTTCGAAATATCCGACTTGGCGGTAAGCACCAGCAACTATGCGCCGATGACCGACCCGATCCTGTTCGATCTGGTCACGCTGGCCGACGGCAAGGCTGCAATGCAGTTGAGCATGCCGCAAAACAGTGCCGGCACCGGCAAGAGAAGCATTGGTTTGACGTTGAGCAGTTATGCCCGGGTGATGGATTACAACCAGGCGTGGCCGACGAACTCGTTGCCGCCAAACCCGACCATGAATGCGCCGCAAAAATGGACCATGGGTCGACTGGAAATCAACGACATTGTACAAAAAGCCAGTCGATACATGCTGACGGCGATGAACGATGGTTTTGGCATTTCTGCTGAAACCGAGTTGAATATCGCAAACATTACCATGTACCCGCAGTTCACCCGCAATGCCGATCAGAGTTATACCTTGCCGGACGAGGAGTGGATCAGGGCTTCGAATATATCCGTGTGTGGCACTCTGGACCGCAACAATGCCTGTACTGCCGGGAGCAAGTTTACTCTGGGTGACCCGGTACGTGGGCCGCTGGTGGTAAAGGCGGAAAATATCGGCGGCAGCCCTACAATTACGTTGACCATGGGTAATGTCAATGTACAGGCAAAGGATGGCGAGACTCCTTTGGCTCAAGGGTCGGTGGTCATTGATTCGCTGCAGGCCAAGACC
>CALMFQ010000346.1 GCA_937863215.1 uncultured Pseudomonadota bacterium | reverse complement strand
TGCTGCAGCCGCTGCAGATAGGCACTGCGGCTGGCCTGGCTGCGGGCAACGATGGCGGCGGTAACGGCGGCAACTTGGGGATTCAGCGTCATGACAATTCAGCCTTACGGTTCATTTTGTAGTATTATTTCATCAACAAGCATTTTTTGCAGCAATTAACGTAACAATACTACAAGGATATTCTCAAATGCCGATGCTTCCGGCCTTTGACATGGTGCTGTTCGGCGGCACCGGCGATCTGGTGATGCGCAAGCTGTTGCCGGCGCTTTACCACCAGCACCGCGACGGCATGCTGAGCAAGGATTCGCGCGTGATCGCCGTGGCGCCCAACGAACTGAGTCGCGCCGATTTCCAGGCGCTGGCGGAAAAGCAGTGTGCCGAGTTTCTCGGCGCCGCCTACGACTACCCGACCTGGCAGGCATTCAGCCGCCGCATTCATTATCTGCCGCTGGATGCCAACCAGCGTGCCAGTTTTACTCCGCTGCAAACCTTGCTGGACGAAGCACCGGACAAGGTGCGGGTGTTTTACCTGTCGACCTCGCCCACCCTGTTTACACCGATCTGCGCGCATCTGGCCGATGCCAAATTGATCACGCCGCAATCGCGGGTAGTGCCGGAAAAACCGCTCGGCCACGATCTGCAGTCGTCACGCGAAATCAACGACGCGATTGGTGAATATTTCAGCGAGCAGCAGATTTTCCGCATCGATCATTACCTAGGTAAAGAGCCGGTGCAGAACCTGCTGGCGCTGCGTTTCGGCAACGCGCTGTTCGAGCCGCTGTGGCGCCGCGAATGGGTGCGCGATGTGCAGATCACCGTGGCGGAAAAGCTCGGCGTCGAAGGCCGCGGTGCGTTTTACGACAAGATCGGCGCGCTGCGCGACATGCTGCAGAACCACTTGCTGCAACTGCTGTGTATTGTCGCGATGGAGCCGCCGTCGAGCATCGACCCGGATGCGGTGCGCGACGAAAAGCTGAAAGTGCTACGCGCACTGCGGCCGCTGACTGACCACGACGTCGCCACCAAAACCGTGCGCGGCCAGTATCGCGCCGGCGCCATCGACGGCCAGCCGGTGCCGGCGTATCAGGAAGAAGGCGGCATCGGCGACAGCAGCCGCACCGAAACCTTTGTTGCGGTGAAAGCCGAAATCGACAACTGGCGCTGGGCCGGCGTGCCGTTCTTTTTGCGCACCGGCAAACGCATGCCGGAAAAACTGGCGGAAATCGTCATCAACTTCCGCGAAGTGCCGCACTCGATTTTCGACATCCCCGCCCATGCGCGCCAGCCGAACAAGCTGGTGATCCGCATGCAGCCGGACGAAAGCATGAAGCTGTATTTCCTTGCCAAAACGCCGGGCGATGCGATGTCGCTGAATCAGGTGAGCCTGAATCTGGATTTCGAGGAAATCTTCAAAACGCGCCGCTTGGAAGCCTACGAACGGCTGCTGATGGACGCAGTGCGCGGCAAGCTGACGCTGTTTGTTCGGCGCGACGAGCAGGAAGCGGCTTGGCGCTGGGTCGAGCCGATTCTCTCCACCTGGGCCGTCAGCCACGACCGGCCGAAACACTACACCGCCGGCAGCTGGGGCCCGGCCTCGTCGAGCGCACTGCTGTCGCGTGACGGGCTGCAGTGGCATGAGGAGGTGTGATGGGGGATGAATTGATTTCCCGGCCCCCTCTCCCCCGGCCCCTCTCCCGCGAGGGGCGAGGGGAGACAACCGTCGCTGCGCTTAGCGGCGAGGTGCCGCAAAGCCCCTCTCCCCTCGCGGGAGAGGGGTTGGGGAGAGGGGGCAACGCCAGCCATCCCGAGCAACACCATTTCCCCGACCAGCCCACCATGGTCGCGGCCCTCGGCGCTTTCGTCGTCGCACAACTGCAACAAGCCATCGACCAGCGCGGCCACGCCCAACTCGCCGTCTCCGGCGGCAAAACCCCGGCGGCGCTGTTCGACTGGCTGAGCCGGCAGCCGCTGGAGTGGAGCAAGGTAACAGTCACGCTCGCCGACGACCGCTGGCTGCCGCCCGATCACGCCGACAGCAACACCCGGCTGCTACGCCAGCATCTGCTGCAAGGCCCGGCCGCGGCGGCGCATTTCGTGCCGCTGGTGAATGCCGCGCCGACGCCGGAAAAAGGTCTGGCGCAGGCCATCGAGCGCTTCAACACGCTGCCGCAGCCGTTCGACCTGATCCTGCTCGGCATGGGTGACGATGGCCATACCGCTTCGCTGTTCCCCTGCGCTGCGCAATTGCCACACGCACTCGGCAGCAGCGCGCCGCTGGTGGCGATGCAGCCGCAAACCGCGCCGTATGGCCGCATCAGCCTCAGCCCGGCGGCGTTGCGCTCTTCGCGGCAGAACATCCTGCTGATCGCCGGCGCCGGCAAACAGGCGGTGTTGCAGCAGGCGTTGCAGGATGGCGCAGTGGAACAGATGCCGGTGCGGCTGCTGTGGCAGGCCGGCATGCCGCCGCTGGCAGTGTATTGGGCGGCATAAACGAGGCTGAAATGCTCAACAAAATCCGCGCCCTCCTTCCCGACCTGAGCCCGGCCGAACGCAAGGTGGCCGAGCTGTTGCTGGCGCAGCCGGAGCAATCGATCAACCTGCCGGTGGCGCAGCTGGCGGAGCAGGCGCAGGTGAGCCAGCCGACGGTGATCCGCTTCTGCCGCCGGCTGGACTGCGACGGGCTGTCGGAATTCAAGCTCAAGCTGGCGGCCACGCTTGCATCCGGCGTGCCGTTCGTGCACGGTAACGTCACACCGCAGGACGGCCCGGCCGAAATCATCCCCAAGGTGTTCGATCACGCAATCCAGAGCCTGGCGCGCTGCCGCGACGAGTTGCAGCCGGAGGTGTTGCAGCAGGCAGTAGACTGGCTGGAACACGCCAGCCGCATCGAGTTTTACGGGCTGGGCAACTCGGGCGTGACCGCCGCCGATGCGCAGCTGAAATTCTTCCGCCTCGGCACCCCCACCGCCTGTTTCGCCGATTCGCAAATGATGCGCATGTCGGCGGTGCTGCTGCCGCCGGGCGCGGTGGTGGTCGCCATTTCCAACTCCGGCCGCACCCGCGCGCTGCTGGAGGCGATCCAGATCGCCCGCGATGCCGGCGCCAGAATCATCGCCATCAGCCGCAACGGCACGCCGCTGGCGCAACAGGCCGATCTGCTGCTGCCGGCCAATATGCCGGAAAACCCTGATGTCTATTCGCCGATGGTGTCGCGCCTGGCGCACCTGGCGCTGATCGACGTGTTGACCGTGGCACTGGCGCTGCGGCGCGGGCCGGACTGGATCGCCCGCATCGAGGCGACCAAGGCGGTGCTGCAGGATACGCGCCTGCCGGGCTGAAACGTGCCTGCCCGCCAAGGCACGCCCGGCGTAGCGTACAGACCGGCTGCAAGCCAGCTGCAATGCGCTTTGCAGGCCGGTCGTGCTTGTGGCGCGATGGGAGTCAGTCGGCCTGTACGCTACTTGAGACATGGTCACCAGAAGCTATGCTTAAGCAAGGTGCGACACCTTCCGTTTTACCGTTGCCGGCGCGACAGCGGCCCGATTCCGGTTTTACCCCGGCGCCATTGATACCAGGCGCGTAGCTTGCCCAGCCCGCGATGCGGCGCAGCACACGCAACAGCCGGTGTCGGTATGGCCCGGGCAGTTTGCTGTCCGGTTGGTGTCACCGTTTGTCGCAGACAGGTGAGTTCGATGACCGCATTGCCATTTTTGCGTCCGCTGCTACTGCTGCTGTGCCTGCTGATGCGGCCGGCCGGCGCCGGGCCGCAGTACGCCAGCACGCCGCTGCACGAGGCGCAGCCGGTGTACCGTCTGGCGGTGCATCCGCTGTACAACCCGGCCAAGCTGGCGGAAACCTACCAGCCGCTGATCGACTATCTGAACCGGCACATCCAGGGGGCGCGTTTCGAACTCGAAGCCTCACGCGATTACCAGATGTACGAAGCCAAGCTGCGCGCGCGCCAGCCGCAGCTGCTGCTGCCCAACCCGTGGCAGACGCTGCTGGCGATCGGCCATGGCTACACGGTGATCGCCATGGCCGGCGACGCGGCGGATTTCCGCGGCCTGTTCATCGTGCGCAAGGATAGCGGCATCGTCAGCCCCGGCGACCTGAAAGGCAAAGCGGTGGCCTACCCGTCGCCCACGGCACTGGCGGCGTGCATCATGGCGCAGGCATTCCTGCACGAGCGCAATCTCGACGTGATGCACGACATCGATAACCGCTACGTCGGCTCGCAGGAGTCGGCAATCATGAATGCCTACCTGGGCCAGACCGCTGCCGGTGTCACCTGGCCGCCGCCATGGCGGCTGTTCCAGCGCGACCACCCGCGCGAAGCGGCCCAGCTGAAGGTGATCTGGGAAACCGGCACGCTGGTCAACAACTCGGTGATGCTGCGCAACGATACGCCGGCGGAAATCCGCAACCAGCTGCAGCGCGCGCTGCTGGAGCTGGATCGCACGCCGGAGGGGCGCGCAATTCTCGCCACCGCCCAGACCAGGCGTTTTCATCCGGCCAGCAATGCGGATTACGACGTAGTGCGCGGCTATATCGCCCATTTCGAGCGCGAAATCCGCCCGGTGGAACGGAAATGACGGAGGTACGATGAGCGGCTGGCTGCAGCGGCAGTTGTTCGGCAACCTGCGGCGCCAGATTGCGCTCGGCGTTGCGCTGTTCCAGGCGGTGCTGACCGGCGGCCTGCTGTGGGAAGTCACGCGCCACGAAGAAACAGCAATGGCACGCCAGCAGCGCGAGTTCGCCAACAATATGGTGCGCAATCTGGCCACCACCTCGGCAACCTGGCTTTCCAGCCGCGATGTGGCCGGGCTGCAGGAGCTGGTCGATGCGCAACGCGGCTTTCCGCAGCTGCGCTATCTGATGGCGCTCGACAGCCATGGTCTGGTACTGGCGCACTCGGATCGGCAGCGTGTCGGCCAGTTCGTGCGCGACCTGCCGCAGCCCGGTGCAATGCAGGCGCCGGGCGATACCGCGGATCTGTACGATGTGATCGTGCCGGTGCTGCTCGGCACCCAGCCGGTAGGCTGGGTGCGTGCCGGGATCGACCTGCAGCAGGCGCACGCATACCAGACGGCAATGCGGCGCAAGAGCATTCTCTACGGCGTACTGGCAATCGCCATCGGCAGCCTGCTGGCGTGGCTGATGGCGCAGCGGCTGACACGCCGGCTGTACGCGATACGCACCGTCGCCGATGCAGTGGAACAGGGCGACGCCACGCAGCGGGTGCAACTCACCGGCAGCGACGAAGCCGCAGTACTGGCGCAGCAGTTCAACCATATGCTGGATGCGCTGGCACAGCGCGAGCGCGAACTGCTCGATCACCGCCAGCAACTGGAAACGCAAGTGCTTCAGCGCACCGCCGCACTGAAGCACGCAACCGACGAAGCCAATCACGCCAACGCAGCCAAGTCGGAATTCCTGGCACACATGAGCCACGAAATCCGCACACCGTTGAACGCAATTCTCGGCCTTGCCTATCTGCTGGAAAACCGCCAGCTCGATCACGACGAACAGGGCATGGTGCACAAGATCCGCGTCGCCGGCCGTTCGCTGCTCGGCATCATCAACGATATTCTCGATTATTCGAAAATCGAAGCCGGCCGGCTGGAGTTGGAAAACGCGCCGTTCCGGCTCGGCAACGTGCTCGACAACGTCGCTGCGGTGATGTCGATGGGCATCGGCGACAAACAGATCGATCTGGCAGTGGGCGTGGCGCCGCACGGCGCGGAAATCCTGGTCGGCGATGCGCTGCGGCTGGAGCAGATCCTGATCAATCTGGCCGGCAACGCGATCAAGTTTACCCAGCAGGGCTCGGTTACGCTCGGCGTCCAGCGCAGTTCGGCGCAGGATCGGCCGCTGCGGCTACGCTTTACGGTGCGCGACAGCGGCATCGGCATTGCGCCGGACAAACTGGCGCAGGTTTTCAGCCCGTTCACCCAGGCCGATTCCTCGATCACGCGCAATTTCGGCGGTACCGGGCTGGGGCTGTCGATCTGCAGCAATCTGGTGCGGCTGATGGGCGGCGAAATCGGCGTCCACAGCACTCCCGGCGCCGGCAGCGAATTCTGGTTCGAACTGCCGTTCGCGCCCGGCGAGCTGGACGACTACGCGGCGCCGGCAATGGCGCTGCAGCACATCCTGATTGCCGACGACAGCGCACTGGTGCGGCAGAATCTGGCCGAAACCGCACAGAGCCTGGGCTGGAGCGTCGAGGCGGTGGATTCCGGGCTGGCGGCGGTGGAACGCTACAGCGCCCAGGCCATGGCCGAACGGCCGTTCGATGTGTTGCTGCTGGACTGGCGCATGCCGGGCATGGACGGCCTGGCAGCCGGCAAACTGATCCGCCAGACCACCGCGATCGGCCAGGATGCGCCGCTGATCGTCATGATCACCGCGCATTCGCGCGAGGAGCTGCTGCGCCAGCCGGATGCCGTGCTGGTCGACGTCATCCTGCACAAGCCGATTACCGCGTCGTCGTTGTACAACGCGGTAGCCGAGGCAAAACGGAAACACGGCCTGAGCGTGCCGCCGGCACCAGCGCAAACGTTGCACGGGCAACAGCTGCCGGGCTTGCGGGTGCTGGTGGTGGACGACAGCGAGATCAATTGCGAAGTCGCGCAGCGTATCCTCGAAGCCGAAGGCGCGCTGGTCACCACCCAGGCCGACGGCAGGCAAGCAGTCGAATGGCTGCGAACCAATGCCATGGCG
>CALMFQ010000345.1 GCA_937863215.1 uncultured Pseudomonadota bacterium | reverse complement strand
CGGCGGAAACAGCACGAAATAGATGAATTTTTCCAGGCCAAGCCAGAATTCGCCGCTAAAATAGTTGCGGCGGCGCAGCAGGTAGCCGAACAGGATCAGCGCGAAATCGGGCAGCAGGATCAGCGTTGTAGACATTGGCCGCATGATATATCAGATAGGCGAGGTGGCAGCATGAGGGATTACCAGGCAGTATTCTTGTTGCCCTGTTCCCGTTTGGGCATTGTGGTGGACGACGAAGCGCTGCTGGCGCTGGATTTTCTTGCCGACGATGTAGCGGCAAAACCGCCGGTCACACCGCTGGCGCAGCAGGTGTGGGAAGAGTTGAGTGCCTATCTGAACGACCCGGCACATCGGTTCAGGCTACCGCTGAAACCCGGCGGCACCGCATTCCAGCAGCGCGTGTGGCAGCAGATTGCCGCCATTGCACCGGGCAAGACGGTCAGCTACGGCGATATTGCGCACGCGCTGCAGACTTCGCCGCGCCCGGTCGGCACCGCCTGTGGCGCCAATCCGCTGCCGCTGGTGGTACCGTGCCACCGTGTGGTCGGCAAAACCGGGCTGGGCGGCTTCAACGGCCAGAAAACCAATCTGACACTGGATGTGAAGCGTTGGCTGTTACGCCATGAAGGCCATCGAATCTGAACTGGACGCGTTTTGCGACAGCCTGCTGCTGCAGGATGGGCTCGCTGCCAATACGCTGGAATCGTATCGACGCGACCTGCTGCAGTTCGGTGGCTGGCTGCACACCGAGCACGGGCTGACATCGCTGCTGCAGGCAAACGAGAGTCACATCGCAGCCTATCTCACTCATCGCCTCAGCCTGCAGGCCAAGGCTTCGTCATCGGCACGTCTGCTATCTGCGCTCAAGCGTTTTTACCGCCATCAGCTGTTGCAGGGAACGCTGCAAACCGACCCCACCTTGCTGATCGGCGCCCCGAAACTGACTCGCCCACTCCCCTTCAGCCTGTCGGAAATCGACGTGGACGGGCTGCTGCAGGCGCCGGATTGCGACGACACACTGGGCTTGCGGGACAAGGCAATGCTGGAAACGCTGTACGCAACCGGATTGCGGGTATCGGAGCTGGTCGGCCTGACGCTGGATCAACTGCACCTGGATTCCGGCGTGGTGCAGATTATCGGCAAGGGCGGCAAGGAGCGTATCGTCCCGCTGGGCGAAGAAGCCATGTACTGGCTGCAACGCTATCTGCAACAGGGACGAGCCATGCTGCAAGG
>CALMFQ010000344.1 GCA_937863215.1 uncultured Pseudomonadota bacterium | reverse complement strand
CAGCCGCCACGCAGCGATGCCGTGTTCCTCAACAACCGTGCGCCTGCCTACCCGGCGCTGTCGCGCCGGCTGCGCGAACAGGGGCGGGTGGTGCTGAATGTGCACGTGCTGGCCGACGGCTCGGTGGACGACGTCAAGCTGCATCGTTCCAGCGGTTTTGCGCGTCTCGACGATGCGGCGCTGGCCGCCGTGCGTGGCTGGAAATTCGTTCCGGCGCGGCGCGGCGATGAAGCGGTGGCGTTGTGGCACACCTTGCCGCTGAGTTTTTCGCTCGATCAACCCTGAATCTTCCCAATCCAAGGAAAACAGATGGAAAACAATCCTTATGGCATCGCCGCCCTGTGGGCACAAGGCGATCTGGTCACGCGCGGTATCGCTCTTGCGCTGCTGCTGATGTCGGTTGCATCGTGGTATGTGATGTTGACGCGCGCCTGGCGCCTGATGCGCAACCGCCGGCTGGCGCAGACCGCCACCGGGCAGTTCTGGCATGCGCATAGCTTTGGCGACGGGCTGGTGCTGCTGGCCGGCGTGGCCAACCCGTTCCGCCTGCTGGCGGAGGAGGGGCGCGATGCGGTGGCGCATCATCGCGATAACCAGAGCGATCTGCATGGCCAGCTGAGCCTGTCGGACTGGCTCAACAGCTCGCTGCGACGCGCCATCGACGAGTCGGCGGAGCGCCTGCACGGTGGCTTGTCGATCCTCGCCTCGGTCGGCTCGACCGCGCCGTTTGTCGGCCTGTTCGGTACCGTGTGGGGGATTTATCACGCGCTGGTCGGTATTGGCGTATCCGGTCAGGCCAGCATCGACAAGGTGGCCGGGCCGGTAGGCGAGGCGCTGATCATGACCGCGTTCGGGCTGGCGGTGGCGATCCCGGCGGTGCTGGGCTACAACGCGCTGGTGCGCGGCAACCGGGCGGTGCTGGGACGACTCAACCGCTTTGCCCACGATCTGCACGCCTATTTCATTACCGGCGCGCCGCTGGCGCGCGCCGAAGCGCGCCCCAAGCTGGCTGCCGTCAATGAGCCGCTGCGTCGCGCCGAAGGAGGCAACTGAGATGGCAATGGGAGGCGCTTTCGACCACAACGCCGACGAAATGAGCGAAATCAACATGACGCCGCTGGTGGACGTGATGCTGGTGCTGCTGATCATTTTCATCATCACCGTGCCGGTGCTGACGCACACGGTCAAGCTGGATCTGCCGCACGCCGCCAATCAGCCGAACCCGGTGAAGCCGGAAACAGTGCAGATCTCGATCACCCGCGACGGCACGCTGCACTGGAACGAAACCGCCGTCAGCCGGCAACGCTTCGGCGAACTGCTGGCCGAGGCGGCGCGCCGCCAGCCGCAGCCGGAGCTGCATCTGCGTGGCGACCGCAAGGTCGAATACGAGGCGGTGATCCAGGCAATGGCGGCGGCGCAGCGCGCCGGCATCCAGAAGCTGGGCTTTGTCACCGATCCGGGGTCGTGACCCGAGCCGGATCGACATCTACCGGTCAGCTTCAGACTGACCGCATCGAGCAAGCTCTACCGAATAACCCATGCCACCGGGCGCCGCGCTGCGGCCCGCCCCGAGCATGCCTTTTGTCTGGAGAACATGAATGTCCGGAGTGTTTCGCGGGCGCCCCCTGTGGGTCAGGCTGCATCGTTACGCCGGCCTGGCGACCGCGCTGTTTCTGCTGGTCGCCGGCCTCAGCGGCGCCTTGCTGGCGTTCAATCACGAGCTGGACGCCGCGCTGAATCCGGCCATGCTGCGCGTTGCGGCGCAGGCCAGGCCGGCACTCGCGCCAGGCGAACTGATCCAGCGGGTGGAGGCGCAACTGCCGGCGGCGCAGGTGCGTTTCGTCGCGCTCAATGCCGCGCCGGACGAGGCGGTGCGGCTGCGCGTGGCGCCAAATGCCAAATCCGCGGTTCTCGGTTTCGACGAAGTATTCGCCGATCCTTACGACGGCCGCGTGCTGGGCCAGCGCCAGTGGGGCGCGGCGCGGCTGGACAGCGCACACCTGCTGCCGTTCGTCTACAAGCTGCATCGCACCCTGCATCTGCCGGACAAATGGGGCGTGTGGCTGCTCGGCGGGGTGGCACTGATCTGGCTGCCGGGTTGCCTGATCGGGCTGTATCTGACCTTGCCCAAGGGGCGACC
>CALMFQ010000343.1 GCA_937863215.1 uncultured Pseudomonadota bacterium | reverse complement strand
AGTGCTGCGCGATCCGCGTCAATGTGTCACCACGCTTGACGGTCCAGATTTCCTTGGTCGGAACGTCGCGCTGCTTCTTTACATGCACTGGCGCGGCGCTCTGCGGCAGGTTGATGCGGCTGGTACTTCGCGGCGCCTCGTTATCTCCCTTGAGGCGGATTTCCGGCTGCGGATCGAGAAAGAATGTGAATTCACGCACGATATTGCCGCTGTTGTCGCATTGATTGCGCAAGCGGATCACCGCCACCGGTTCGCCAATCGAACCGATCGAGCGGATGCGCAGCACGCCGGACTGCTCGGTGCCGTCCAACTGCAGTTGCAGTTTGGTGATTACCGGCAGGCCACTTTCCGAGCTTTTTTCCCGATCGATCTGGATGCAACTTCCATCCCCGAGCGTTACGCCGTCGGCCGGGCTGTTGCTGTAACTGATCGACGCATCGAGCGGTTGTTCCAGATACGAATGAACCTTGATCATGCCGAACGACAGCGCATGGCTGTCCGGGCTCAATACCATGCCGGCGCCACAGCTTGCCAGCATCAGGGGAAAGGTGAGTTTGCGCATTGACTGATTTGCTTTGGGAGTGGATCCGGATTTGCTGCCGATTCCGATACCGCTGTCAGTCTGTCGGCTGAGGCGGTATTGCGAATCGGTGTGAGCCGGTGCCAGATGGGTTATCCGGTCTCGATCCATTATAGAAGCTATTTTCCGCCTGCAAGCCCAATATGCACGCGGCATTGCGCAGAGTTGCCGGCGAGCTGCAGTGCACGCCGCGTCAGTTACTCAGCATTTCGCCGTCAACATAGAACCAGTGGCCGTCTTCACGCACAAAGCGGCTGCACTCGTGCAACTTTTCTGCCTTGCCGTTGATTTTGCAACGTGCGACAAATTCCACCGTGCCGTGGGTGTCGTCGGGGCCGCCGCTGGCGGCACGCACTTCAAGCTGAATCCACTTCACGCCTTCCAGTTCGGTTGCGCTGATTTCCGTCGGGCGGGTGCTGCGATGCCAGCTTCGTAACAGATAGGGCGCCTGTTTTCTGGCAAAGGCGGCATAGCGCGAACGCATCAGCTGCTCTGCCGTGCTGGCAACTGCCTGCCCGCTATGCAGTGGCTGGCAGCAGTCGGCGTAGGGCTTGCCGCTGCCGCATGGGCAGAGCTCCGCAGCTGGACGTTGTTTGGCCATGCTCAGCCACCTGCCAGTTTGACCTTGAAGCCGCGTTTCTGCAGCTCGGCCGCCAGGGTTTCACGCTGGTCGCCCTGGATTTCGATGTTGCCGTCCTTGATGGCGCCACCGACGCCACATTTGCGTTTCAGTTCGCCGGCCAGCGTTTTCAGTGCCGTTTCATCGAGCACAAAGCCGCTGACGGTGGTAACCGTCTTGCCGCCGCGGCCGGCAATTTCGCGGCGGATACGCAGCACGCCATCGCCCTGCGGCAACGGTTTCTTCCGGCAGCTGCAGGCATCCGCCGGATTGCCGCAGCCGGGGCAAAGACGGCCGTGTTCAGTGGAATAAACGGAGCGGGAGTTTGTCATGTTCGCTTGCCAACACAGATTGGAGGCGGGATTTTAACCCGTGTTGGCAATGTGCGACCAATTCCGTGGCAACAGGGCGCATGGAACGATCAGGATTAAAAGCCCCAGGGAACACCGTATCAATGATTCCCCGGGGTAGGGGAAAGCGATTGCGAGCTATTGCTCTAAACA
>CALMFQ010000342.1 GCA_937863215.1 uncultured Pseudomonadota bacterium | reverse complement strand
CCGGTGTTTGTAACAAAGGGTGCCGGTCATAGTTTGCCAATATCGTTGCCGCGTTAGAAAGAGCCTCCTTGGCTTTTGGCCAGTCATTGGTACTGGTCTCGCCTTTTACATGTGGTTTCAGGCTGCTGAGCGCATTTTGCAGGCTGGCTTCTTCGCGCCTGTTCAGTGTGGAGGACAGATTCTTCAGCAGGGTTTCTGCATTTTTTCCTGCCTGGCTTAGCTGTTCGCGATTGGTGTGTGCAATGTTTTCGGCTTCGTCCAGCTGGTTATTCGCCAGCATTCCCCGGATTTTTCTTTCGGGGCCATTGTTTGCCTGGTCGTTTTGTTCAATATTTGTTCTGGTCTTTTCGAGTATGCCAGAAAATGTGGTCAATGCACGGCTACGGAGTGACTTATCGGCGAGAAGGGGCTGTTGTTCCAGTTCTGCGTGGAAACTATCGGCGGCTGCCAGTGTTGACCTGGCTGCCGCTATCTTGTCGGGCAGGATTTCACCTTGCTCATAGGTGCGCAAGGTTCTGGTCAGGGCTTCTGCTTTAGTTGTCAGAGGCTGATTGATTTGTGCAATCAGTTGCCTGAAGCTGGCTTGGGTCTGGTGGTTTTGAGGCGTTAATTCTTGAGGGTTTGCCAGCCATAGCTGGGCGGCATCGTTATATTTCTTTTCCCGGATTAGCGTATTGAATTGCGATGCAGGTTTTGCTTTTTCAATTGCAGCTGCCGTCTGAAATTCTTTGGCCTTTTCGACCTGCGCTACCAATTGACTGATGCTACGCAGCTGGTTTCCCGGCTGTTGCAGCAATTTTATCTGGCCATATTCCTGTAGAATTGCTTCACCCTCTCCAATCGCGCTTGCATCATTGCTGCGTAGTTTTTTCGTTACGCTATTGATGCGCTTTTCGAAGCGGCCATTGAGCTGTGAAGTTACTGTTCTTAACAGTGCGACAGTTTTCGCATCTTTTCCCAATCCGTTTTCGCTGCTGGCAAAAAGGTTGGCGGCCTCATCGTATTTTTTCTCTTTTACCAGCTGTTTGAGAGTCGTTTCAGGCGGCGTTGTATTGGTTTGGGCTACAGCTACCTGGGGCGGCGAGGCTTCCGATGAAGTGAATTGAGGCAGGGACAAGCTTCCGCAGCCACTCAGCAGGAGTGGCAAAGAAAGGCTCAGGACGACAGTAGATCGAGATGGCATGGTTCTCTCCATTGTATCTGATCAATGTTGGGTGAGTATTCAACGCCGTCTTAAGAAAATCGACCACCAAATCAGCTTGATCAGTATGAAAATGAAAAACAGCCCCGATTTTCTTGAAAACCATTTAATTATTCAATAGTTCTATCGAATTAACGCGTCTACTCATCAGCGCGCGCGCCACCTTCGATGTCGGCGGGCGTTTCAGGTAATCGCAGATGTAGGTAGCGGCGTCCACCAGCCGGTCGAGATCGATGCCGGTGTCGCGGCCCATGCCGTGCAGCATGTACACCACGTCCTCGGTTGCGACATTGCCCGATGCCCCTTTGGCATACGGGCAGCCGCCGAGGCCGCCGACCGAGCTGTCGATGATGGCGATGCCTTGCTCCATCACCGCATAGATATTGGCCAAGGCCTGGCCGAAGGTGTCGTGGAAATGCACCGCCAGCTTCTTGATCGGCACATGCCGGCCGGCCGCATCGATCAGCTTGCGCGCCGCCAGCGGTGTGCCGACGCCGATGGTATCGCCGAGCGAGATTTCGTAGCAGCCGAGCTGATGCAGCCGGGTGGCGATTTCCGCTACCACTGCCGGCTTGATTTCACCTTCGTAGGGGCAGCCGAGCACACAGGAAACGTAGCCGCGCACTTTGATGCCGCGATCCAGCGCCTGTTCGATGATCGGCTCGAACCGCTCGAACGATTCGTCGATGCTGCAATTGATGTTTTTCCGGCAGAATGTTTCGGATGCCGCAGTAAAGATCGCGATTTCATCGCAATTGGCTGCCAGCGCTGCTTCGAAGCCCTTCTGGTTGGGCACCAGCACCGGATAGGCGACGCCGGAATGGCGCAGGATGCCGTGCATGACCTCGCTCTGGTCCGCCATTTGCGGCACCCACTTGGGTGAGACGAACGCAGTCGATTCAATCACTGTCAGGCCCGCTTCGGCCAGCATTTCGATCAGCCGCAGCTTGACCGGCGTCGGTACCGCCAGCGCTTCGTTCTGCAACCCGTCGCGCGGGCCGACTTCGACAATCTTGATCTTGTTGGGCAAACTCATCGGAGCATCCGTTTCGGCTGGTGGCCGGGCAAGCCTGCATGCAGGCAACGGCATTCATTCTAACGCCGATAGCCCCGCTTGCCAGCAGGAGATGCGCAATCCGTGCCGCTATTTTTGCTTGCCACCGCTCCAGACGGGGGCTGGCGGGCCGCTCTGCTATTGCCTTGCGCGGCAGTCGCCAGATCGGGTTGCCGCGCTGTGCATCGGCAGCCCGCCGGTGCTTGCGGTCGGGCCGGAAATGCCGATGCAGCGGGGCAGGGCAGCAACGTCCGGATGCGAGCCCCGACGGGATTGCGGCGGCGCCGTAGCGCCATTGCCCGAATCGCGCTGCTGCCGATATCAGCCGGGGATTTCCGCCTCGACCAGCCGTGCCAGCAGGCTCAGCGATTCTTGCCAGCCCAGATAGCAGCCATCGACCGGAATCGGCTCCGGAATACCCTCCTGCACGATGTCCACCTCGGTGCCGCACGACACCGGCTTGAGCGTGATGGTGGTGACCATTTCCCCCGGCAGGTTCGGGTCGTCAAAACGATCGGTATGGCGAATCCGCTCGTTCGGCACCAGCTCCAGATACTCGCCGCCGAACGCATGCACCGTGCCGCTGGCGAAATTGGTGAACGACATGCGGTAACTGCCGCCAACACGCACATCCAGATGCTGCACCCTGCCGGTAAAACCATGCGGCGGCAGCCACTTGGCCATGGCATCGGCATCGAGAAAAGCACGGTAAATCCGTTCCGGCGGGGCGTTCAGAACACGATGCAACTGGACGGTGTGGGTAGTCATGGAACTGTTCCTTCGTGGGTGGAGAAAACAGACGGCCGCGCCGCAGGGCTGGTGTGGCCGATTCGTCAATAATCTTAGGCTCTGTTGCCATGGGTTTACCAGTCGCGCCTGGCCGCGTCCACGGGGTGCATTGACCGACAAGCTTGGCATCTGTGTGGCCAGGCGTTGTATGATCGCAATGCCGTTTTGTCCAATACCGGCAACGGCCCATCCATCGAGAGGTGCCTCCATGAAACATCTACTCGCCGCAGCCATGCTGGTTGCCTTGACCCCACCCGCAATCGCCACCGACGTCGGCGTCTCCATCAGCATCGGCCAGCCCGGCTTTTACGGGCGCATCGACATCGGCGGCTTTCCGCAACCGCGCGTGATCTACCGCCAGCCGGTAATCGTCGAACGCATCAGCGTGGAACGCCCGCCGATCTACCTGCGCGTCCCGGCCGGCCACGCCAGGCATTGGAGCAAACATTGCCACGAATACAACGCCTGCGACGAACGCGTGTTGTTCGTGCGCGACGACTGGTACAGCCGCGAGTACGTGCCACGCTACCGGGAGCGCCACGACGATCGCCACGATGGGCGCTGGGATGAGCGCCGCGACGGTTGGGGCGACGGGCACCGCAGCGGGCGGGGTAACGACCGCCTGGTTGACCCGCGCGAGCATGGCGAAGGCCAGCAGGGCCGGGGGCGTTGATCTGGCGTCGCGTACCGCTTGCAGGGTGTGTTCGCGGCGCGACACAACACAGCGGATGGTGAACGTGGCTGAGGCCGGGCAATGCGCTGCAATCGGCCCTGCGGATGGCGCGTTACGCGCCTTGATCAGGCTACAGGCTGACCATCGGCAACAATACTCATCTGCCCGCTGGCGGCAAATTGCAGCTCAATC
>CALMFQ010000341.1 GCA_937863215.1 uncultured Pseudomonadota bacterium | reverse complement strand
TATTGAAGCTGGCAGAACCATCCCGCATGAAGAAGTGGTAGCAATGGTAAATCGCTTGGTGGCACGCGATGCCGCTTGAAGTGCATTGGGCTCAACGCGCATCGTTCGATCTGGCGTACAACATCAACTACCTGAAACAGCGCAGCCTGCAAGGCGCTGACAACGTTAGCCGCTCCATACTGGCGACGGTTGAAACCCTGCGGGAATTTCCCGGTATCGGCAGAGTTGGCCGTGAGCCGGATACCCGTGAAATGCCGGTCACCGACTACCCATACCTGATTGTCTATCGCATCTCGGGCAAAACCTTGTTCATCGCTCGCATACTGCACACCGCTCAAAACCGCGATAACGCCTAACCCACTTCGAAAGAATGGGTTACGTATTTAACATAATATACATTATGCGAAGCAAAAGAGGTTGTGACCCACGGCATGTTCTCTACAGCCTTCTTGCCCGGCTATTTCCCCGATTGGCGGTATGCGCCGGGGTTGACGCCGGTCCAGTCCTTGAATGCGTGGTTGAACGAGCTTTGTTCCTGGAAGCCGAGCATGTAGGCGATGTCGGTAATCGACAGTTCGGGCTGGCGCAGGTAGCGCTCGGCCAGTTCGCGACGGGTGTCGTCGAGCACTTCCTGAAAGCTGGTGTCGGCATCTTTCAGCTTGCGTTGCAGGGTGCGGGCGGTGAAGCCGAGGCGTTCGGCCACTTCCGGCAGGCGGGCGCGGTCTTGTGCCAGCATTTGGGTGATGGCTTCGCGTACCAGCGCAATCACGCTTCTTTCCGCTTCGGCACGTTGCCGCGCCCGCAGTAGTTGCTCGGCATGTGCCTGCAGTACCGGGAACAGTGCCACATCGGCATTCGGTAACGGCCAGTCGAGGATTTGTGGATCGAAACGGGCGTAGTTTTCCGGCTGATTGAAGCGGACGGGGGCCTTGAAGATACGTTCGTATTCGGCCAGGCTGGCGGGGGCGGCGTGACTGAAACCGATTTCGACGATCGGCACCGGCCGCTGTGCCACCCATTCGACAAATGCGAGGATACCGGCACAGACGCTTTCCGCCAGATGGCGACAGGGCCAGCGTTCGCTCCACTGGCTGTGCCAGACGTAGCGTGCGCTCCCCTGCTCCAGCTGCAATTGCGAACGCCCCAGGTCGTGTGCCAGCACTTCGTAGCGCATCACCTGTTGCATGGCTTCACCGAAATTGCGACAGGCCAGCAGCACGATGCCGTAGATGGCGTAGGTGGCAAGTTTCATCCGTTCGCCGACGTGCAGGCCGAAATGTTCGTCGCCGCTCAATTCGGCCGCAGCATTCAGCAGCTGGATATAGGTCTCGACCGGCAAGGCTTCCGGCGGCGGGCAAAAAGCATCGGCCGGCAGGCCGAGCTGCTGCGCCAGCTGCTGCGGGCTGACGCCGAATTCAGCCGCGGTATCAACTGCAGTTTGCGCATACGGGCCGACCACGCGCGGCAGGTGTCCCAGCGCAGGCAAAATGTACGGGTTTGGCATAATCTGACAATTCATCTGGCATGAATGCGCAATTGCATCGCCGCAGCGCAGGCTAACATGCCGTCTATCCATCGCCCCCACTTTGGCGGCGAACCATTTTTCTAGGGAAAGTATAACGTGAGACGCTGGAATGGCTGGGGAGACGATTCGGTTCAGTTTCCCCTCAACCCCGATGCGCTGCAGTTTCTGGCCGAGAAAATCGGCAGCGGCAGTCCGATTGTAGACATTTCGCTACCGGATGCCTGCCGCAAACTGACTGCCAGCCGCCTGGCACCGCATCCGAAAATCACTGTCGATGCCGAGGCGCGGGTGCGCGCCAGCTTCGGCCAGAGCCTGCCGGACTGGCTGAAGCTGCGCTTTGGCGAAGTGGCGCGCGCGGTGGATGGCGTGGCGTTTCCGGAGACCTCCGACGAGGTGCGTGAACTGCTCGATTACGCCAAAGCCAATAACGTCATCGTGATTCCGTATGGCGGCGGCACCAGTGTGGTCGGGCACCTGACACCGCCGGCAGGCAATCGCCCGGTGTTGAGCCTGAATCTGTCGCGCATGAGCCGGCTGTTGCACCTGGATCGCAGCAGTCAGCTGGCCACCTTCGGCGCCGGTGTCGTCGGGCCGGATCTGGAAGCGCAATTGCGGGCGCAGGGCTATACGCTTGGCCACTTCCCGCAATCGTTCGAATATTCGACGCTCGGCGGCTGGGTGGTGACACGCTCGTCCGGCCAGCAATCGCTGCGCTATGGCCGCATTGAGCAACTGTTTGCCGGCGGCCGGCTGGAGACGCCGAATGGCAGCTTCGAAATCCCCACCTTCCCTGCCTCTGCCGCCGGGCCGGACCTGCGCGAGCTGGTAATGGGTTCCGAAGGCCGTATCGGCGTGTTGACCGAAGCAACGGTGCGGGTCACGCCACTGCCGCAGCATGAGAGTTTTCACGCAGTATTTTTCCCCAGCTGGGATGCCGCCGAGGCTGCAGTACGCACCGTGGCACAGGCAAAATTGCCGCTGTCGATGATGCGGCTGTCCAATCCGACTGAAACCCTGACCACACTGAAACTGGCTGGTCATGCCAATTTGATCGGCCTGCTGGAAACCTATCTGGCAATGCGCGGCAGCAGCGAAGGCAAATGCCTGCTGCTATTCGGCGTGACCGGCAGCAAGGCGATCTGCGCCCAAGCCCGCAGCAGTGCGCTGCAACTGATGCGCAAACACGGCGGCGCCCATGTCGGCACCTTCATGGGCAATAAATGGAAGGCCAACCGCTTCCGTTCGGTATACCTGCGCAACACGCTGTGGCAGGCCGGTTACGTTGCCGATACGGTGGAAACTGCCTGCGACTGGCCGAAAGTCAAAGGCATGATGCAAGGTATCGAGCAAGCGGCAACCGATGCGCTAGCAGCGTTCGGCGACAAGGTGCATACCTATACCCATCTGTCGCACATCTATGCGCAGGGCTCCAGTGTCTACACCACCTTCGTGTGGAAAATGGCACCGGATTTCGCCTCCAACTTGCAACGCTGGCAGGCGCTGAAACACGCGGTCAGCGAGGCAATCTGCAGTCATGGCG
>CALMFQ010000340.1 GCA_937863215.1 uncultured Pseudomonadota bacterium | reverse complement strand
GAAGCAGAAAATGCTCGCGGCGCTGGCGAATTTCGTTGCCGGCAAGCTCAAGGTCGAAACCTGGGGCGATGCAACCAGACTCAAGCTGATGGCGCTGGAAGCATTGGCGCGTAACGGCAAGCTGCTGCCGCACCAGCTCGATTCGCTGGCACTGCAACCGGCCAGGCTGGAAAATCGCGAACTGCTCGACTGGATCAGTGTGTTGCAGCACAGCGATCTGCCGGCCAAGGCCGAGCAATTGCCGGCGGCGCTGCAACTGCTGCGCAACCGGCTCAATGTCAGCGGCACCGCGCTCAGCTTCGCGCCCGGCAACCGCGACTGGTGGGCGCTGCAGTCGGACGATAGCGATGCGGTGCGCGCCGTGCTGCTGGCGAGCAAACAGCCGGAATGGCAAGTCGATCTGCCCAGGCTGGTGCTGGCTGCCATCGCTCGCCAGCGCCAGGGCCACTGGGATCTGACCACCGCCAACGCCTGGGGTGCGCTGGCGTTCGGCAAGCTCGGCGCACTGGCACAGCCGCTGTCCGGCTCGACTACGGTTACGCTGGCCGGCGAGCAGAAGTCGGTCGACTGGGCCAGCCAGAGCAAGGGCGGTCGCTTCGATTTCGGCTGGCCGGCTGGCAGCGGCAAGCTGGAAGCGCGCCACAACGGCGGCGGCGCACCGTGGCTGACGCTGACCACGCGCGCGGCGTTGCCGCTGTCGGCGCCGATTTTTGCCGGCTATAAAGTGAAACGGCAGGTCACGCCGCTGCAGCAGCAGACACCGGGCAAGTGGCGGCGTGGCGATATCCTGCGGGTGAAGCTCGACATCGAAGCGCGCGGCGACATGGGCTGGGTGGTGGTCAACGACCCGATCCCGGCCGGCGCCACCTTGCTCAATCGCGGCTATGGCAGCGACAGCCTTGCTGCCGGCAGCAACAGCAACGACGGTGCCTGGCCGAGCTACGTGGAAATGGCGCACGACGCCTATCGCGCCTATTACAGCTGGCTGCCGAACGGCAACTGGAGCCTGGAATACACGCTGCGGCTCAACAACAGCGGCGTATTCCAGCTGCCGCCGACGCGCGTCGAAGCGATGTATGCGCCGGATCTGTACGGCGAAGTGCCGAACGCGAAAATCACAGTAGAATGAAACGTATGTTGCCGGCGGCGCTGCCGGTTTCCTGCCTGAAGGGCCGCTATGAATAAGCTGTTTACGATGTGCAAACCCGCGCTGCTGGCCGTATCGCTCGGGCTGGCACTGGCTGGCTGCGACCAGCTCAACGACCAGATCAACAAGCCGGCGCGCGATGCCAAGGCGACCGGCGCCGGTTGCCGCCTGTCCGGCCGTTCGCTGGAAGATTGCTACAAGCGCAATCCACGTGCCGCGCGGGCCGAAGTCTATGCTGGCTGGAAAGACATGAACGACTACATGGCCAAGCAGAAGCTCAACGAAATGGCGCCGCCGCCGGACGAGCCGAAACCGGAGGCCGCCGCCGAGGAAGAAGGCGCCAAGGGCAAGGGCGGCGACAAGGCGGGCGAAAAGAACGCCGACAAAGCCAAGAGCGGCGAAAAACCAGCCGAAGCAGCCAAGGCTGAAAAGCCCGCCCACTGACGACGAATGGACGGTAGCTGCATCAAATTGATTGCCCCGCAAGTGGCGTACCCGCCATTGCATCTGCCAGATGCTGCCTGAGCCGGTACCTGTCGTGGCGGCAGGATGGTGCGGCCGCCTGCGCCGGCAGCAGCTTGTTGCCGTACTGATGCTTCCGCTCGCCAGCCTGGCTCACGCCGCTTTCCCCGATTTCAGCCAGGTGCGCGCCGCCCATCGCCCATCCGAAGCGGTGTGGCTGGATCGCCACGGCCAGCCGCTGCAGGTCAGCCGCATCGACCGTTCGGTGCGGCGTCTGGCGTGGGTGCCGCTGCGGCAGATCGCGCCGGTGCTGCAGGGCGCGGTGATCGCGTCGGAAGACCAGCGTTTTGCCGAGCACAGCGGCGTTGACTGGCAGGCGGCAGCCGGCGCACTGGTCGAGCGACTGCAGGGCAGCCCGCGCGGTGCCAGCACCTTGTCGATGCAGTTGGCCGGTCTGCTCGATGCCGATCTCAAACCCGGCAGCGATGGCCGCAGCGTATTGCAGAAGCTCGCCCAGGTCAGCGCTGCGCGCGGGCTGGAGCAGCGCTGGAGCAAGGCACAGATTCTCGAAGCCTATCTGAATCTGGCGCCATTCCGCGGCGAACTGCAGGGCATCGGCGCCGCCGCCGCCGGCCTGTTCGGCAAGCAGCCGCACGGCTTGAACCAGGGCGAGGCAATCCTGCTGGCGGCGCTGCTGCGCGGGCCGAACGCTGCCGCCGACGTGGTGGCGCGGCGCAGTTGCGAACTGGCGGCGCAGCTCAAGGCACGCGTCGGTTGCGCTTATTTGCAGGGCTTGGGCGCACAGGCGCTGGCGGCACGCAGCAATCTGGCCGATATCGCATTGGCACCGGAATTGCCGGCGCTATTGCCGCTGCGGCCGGGCGAGCGGCGCAAAACCACGCTGGATGCCGATCTGCAGGCATTTGTGCGCGACGTGCTGCAGCGCCAGATCGTCGGCCTGCGCGAGCGTAACGTCAACGACGCTGCGGCGGTGGTGCTGGATAACGCCAGTGGCGCGGTGTTGGCGTATGTCGGCAATATCGGCCGCCAGGCCAGCGCCAGCCAGGTCGATGGCGCGGCAGCACGGCGCCAGGCCGGTTCGACGCTCAAGCCGTTCATTTACGCGCTGGCGTTCGAGCAGCGCTATCTGACGCCGGCATCGCTGCTCGACGACAGCCCGGTGCATCTGGATACGCCCAGCGGGCTGTATGTGCCGCAGAACTACGACAAGAATTTCCACGGTACCGTCAGCGCCCGCCGCGCGCTGGCCGGCTCGCTCAACGTGCCGGCGGTGCGCACGCTGCTGCTCACCGGCACCGCTCCGGCGTTCAATCTGCTGCAGCAGCTCGGTTTCAATCTGCCGTACAACGGCGACCATTACGGCTTCGCGCTGGCACTCGGTGCGCCGGATGTGACGCTGCTGCAGCTCACCAACGCCTATCGCGCGCTGGCCAATGGCGGCCGCTACAGCGCATCCAGCCTGAGCGGCAGCAAGCCGGCATGGCGCTCCACTGCAATCGGCACCGCTGCCAGCTGGCTGGCAGCCGACATCCTCAGCGACCGCAGCGCGCGCAGCATTACCTTCGGCCTGGAAAACCCGCTTGCCACCCGCTACTGGAGCGCGGTCAAAACCGGCACCAGCAAGGACATGCGCGACAACTGGTGTGTCGGCTTCTCGCGCCGTTACAGCGTCGGCGTGTGGGTCGGCAATTTCAGCGGCGAACCGATGTGGGATGTTTCCGGTGTCACCGGCGCCGCACCGGCATGGCTGGAAATCCTCAACCGCCTGCATGCCACGCAGCCCAGCCTGCCGCCCGCCGCGCCGAAGGGAATCGTGCCGCAGGCGATCCGCTATCGGCCGCCAACCGAGCCGCCACGCCACGAATACTTCATTGCCGGCACCGAGCAAACCGTGTGGCAGGCGGCAGACAGCGGCGGCAATCCGATCCGCTACCCCGGCCAGGGTGAAGTCATCGCGCTTGACCCGGACATTCCCGCCAGCCATCAACAGATATGGCTTCGCGCCGAGCGCGCCGGCGAATGGTGGCTGGATGGTATGAAGCTGGGCAGCGGCGCAAACTGGCGCTGGACGCCCAGCAAGGGCAAACATCGCCTGCGCTGGCAGGCAGGGCAGGGGGGCGCCAGCGCGCAACTGCAATTCGAGGTGCGGGCGGCGCAGTGAACGCGGTGAGCAACCCAATTGCCGGGGCTGGCCTGCAGGGCGCATCGATACTGGCTGGCAGCCGTGCCTGCAAGCCGCTACCAGAGCGGACTGCCGCGCTACAAGCAGAAAGGATAAGAGCATGGAACAGAAAGCCAGCATCCTGATTTATCAGACCGAGGACGGCACGGCGATGACGGAAGTGCGCCTGGCGGCTGAAACGGTGTGGCTGCGGCAGGAGCAGATGGCGCAGCTGTTTGGCCGCGAGCGTTCGGTAATCGGCAAACACCTGCACAATGTGTTTGCCGAGGGCGAGCTGGATGAAAAAAGCAATGTGCAAAATTTGCACATTGCCGGGTCCGATAAACCCGTGAGATTTTATAACCTCGATGTGATCATCTCCATCGGCTACCGGGTCAAATCGCAGCAGGGCACCCGCTTTCGCCAATGGGCCACCCGCACCCTGCGCGAGCATCTGACCCAAGGCTACACCCTCAACCGCCAACGGCTGGAAAGCAACGCCCGCGAGCTGGAAGCCGCGCTGCTGCTGGTCAAGAAAGCCGCACAAAGCCCGGCGCTGCTGGCCGACACCGGGCGCGGGCTGGTGGACATCGTCACCCGCTACGCCCAGACTTTTCTGCTGCTGCAACGTTACGACGAAGGCTTGCTGGCCGAGCCGCCCGAGCAGCAGGGCGGCGTTCTGCCGACACCGAATGACGCTCGCGCCG
>CALMFQ010000339.1 GCA_937863215.1 uncultured Pseudomonadota bacterium | reverse complement strand
AACTCGCGACCAACGGATTAAAAGTCCGCTGCTCTACCGACTGAGCTACCAACCCAGAGGCGTTGCATTATATGGATACAAAATTATTTGTCAACGCTTTAGGTTCTGTTGCCGTTAATTTCGCGACTGAAACTAACGGCAACAGAACCTAACGGATATATTTTTTGCACTGCATCATCGACCGGTCTGTTTGCCCAAGCGCAGCACCATCCACAGCATCAAGCCGACACCGCCGAGCAGCACGGCCCACAAAGCCAGTTTGCGCCAGTGCAGATGGCCGACGCGGCCGAGCCAGGATGCGGCTTCGCTGCGCAGCCTGCCATTGACCGCCGCCTGCCCCGGCTCAGCCGGCGCGCCGTTGGGCGGTACCAGCGTGGTGTACGCCAGTGCGCCGGGGCGATCCTGAAAACTGTCGCCGAATTGCAGCCGGTACGGCGGCTCGCCCTGGGCGACGAAGACGATGTCGGCGGGCCGGTATTGGCCGCTCAGACGTAGCGCGCTCGGCACCGGGGTGCCGACGCGGTTGTCCGGCAGCAGCCTCCAGTAGCGGTCGTTGCCAGCGACCGGCAACGCCGGCATGGCGCCATTCTGTTGCTGCAGCAGTTGCATGCCGTGGCTCTGCCAGCGGTTGTCGGAGCGCGGCCGCGACAGCAGCTCGGCCGGCAACAGCAGGCGCGCGCCGCTGTAGCCGAATTGCAATGCCTGCAGCGGGTAGCGCCCGCCCAGATCGAATTCGAAGCCGCCATCGGTGGCCTTGCGCGCCGCCACCGGCGGCAGCGAGACCAACGCTCGCGGAGCCTGTTGCGGGATTTCGGCGCGCGCCTGGGTCAGGCGGAAACCGGCCGGCAGCTCGCCCTGCAGCGTCAGCCGCAGATAACGCGCGCCGGGCTGCAATGGCAGCCGGCCCTGGCGCAATTGCTGCTGGCCGTTGTCGAGCTGTGCCAGCGTCGTCGCGGCGGCCAGCGGCTGCCAGTGCTGCAGATCGTCGCTCTGCTCCGCCTGCAGGGTCAGCAGCAGCTCTGCCTGCGCGCTGTGCCAGTCGAATTGCAGCGCAGTCAGCGGTTGACGTGGCTCGGGGCCGCGATCGAGCAGATAGCCGCGCACCGGCTGCGGGCTGGCCGCGACCTTGGTCGCCAATTCCAGCCGGATGCTGCCGCTGGCATCGGCTTGCAGCTGCAGCCGGCTGCCGTTGCTGCTGGTGGCCGGTTCGGCGGGCAGCGCATACAGGGGCAGCGGCAGCAGCGCCACGGTCTGCGGCGGCTCGGGCACGAAGGCAAACGGCTGCGCGGCATCCTGTGCATCCAGCACGCGCAGATCGCGCAAATCGGCGAACGCAGCCAGGCGATACACATCTGCCGGCAAGGTCAGCCGTTGCAGTGCGGCAGCGGCAGAAGTGGCAATCGGCAAGGCATACGGCGTGGTTTCTTCAGCGTACGCGGCCAGCGGCCAGAGACAAGCGGCGAGCAGCGGGAGGAGCGGTTTTTTCACTCGGCGGATTCCTGTTTTGGCGGCACCGGCGCCACGTAACCAATTACCAGCATCAGCAGACCGACGCCGATGAACGAGACGATGCGCTCGACGCCGTTGGCGCCGGACAGATCGAACAGCATCAGCTTGGCCACCACCGCCGCCAGCAGCCCGGCACCGGTGAGCCACAGGCCGCGCCAGAGGCGGCGCGTGGCTACCAGCATCGCCGCCAGCGCCAGCAGGCTCCAGAACAGCGACAGGCCGGCCTGCACCAGCAGCGAATGCCACATCGCCTCGAACCGGAACGGCACCCCGCCCCAATGATGGAAACTGCGCAACAGCATGGCATTGAGCCAGAAGAAGCCACCGATGCCCAGCGCCGTCCATTGCTGCTGCGCCGGCAGTAGCTTGCCCAGCTCCGGCTGTACCAGCGGATTGCGGCTCCATTGCAACAACATCAGCCACACCAGCGCCTGCGCCAGATCGAGCGGATTCAGCAGCGGCAGATACGACAGCGGATTGGCGCTGCCATCGCTGAACCAGTTGGCGGCAAAGCTCCACAGGTACAGTGCCAGCGCGATCGGTGCAGCTGCAAGCCAGATGTACTGATATTGCCAGTCGCGCCACGGCCAGCGGCCCTGCAGCGCGGTATGCGGCAACAGCCCGAGCAGCGCTGCCGGTAGCAGCGCCCAGCCGAGCAAGGGCCAGCTGCTCGGCAGATCGGCCAGCTCGCCGAAGCTCCACGCCGCCAGCCAGACGCCAATCAGCGCAAACACCCAGACGCCGGTGACATGATTGAAGCCCAGCACCGGCCGCGACTGATCGGCCTGATTGCGTCGCAGCAGCCAGCAGTGCACCAGCAGCGCCAGCGGCCACGCCAGCCAGCCGCCGTGGCTGAACGGTTGGGTCTGCGCCGACAAGGCCAGCAAGCCGTGCCATGCCAGCGCCCCGCTCCATGCTGCGGTCGGCTGCGCCAGTTGCGGCCATTGCCAACGCTCGGCGCCAAGGCGCAGCAACGCGGCGGTCAGGCACAGCCACAACACCCCGGCCGCCGGCAATGCGGCGTGCGACAACATG
>CALMFQ010000338.1 GCA_937863215.1 uncultured Pseudomonadota bacterium | reverse complement strand
GTCGTCGCAGCCCAGATGAGTATCCCGGACGGCCCGGTGGTGCAGATGGGGAACCAAGGAATGGGATCGGTCAATATCGACATCTCGGCAACCGGCGTGAAAAATCCACGCGGACCGTTGGACTGGGTAAATCTGTGGGTGGATCACCATGAGGGTAAGACCCAGGTAGTCTGCATGGGCACGGATGAGGATGACAGTGGCGAACCGCTGGTTTGCCTGAAGCTGACACCGGATTATCGGAACATCGAAACAATCACGGTGCGGAAAGACCGTACCGACAAAATCAAAATTCAATGAAACTCAATTTTCAATTTTTCTCTGAAGCGCTACGCCGGGGCATCCTCGTCGTAGCCTGGCGGGCCATCAAATGGGCCTCTGTGGATCATCCGGCGATGCGTCAGTCTACCAGTAGGTGAGTAAGTCGCATACGTACGCGGAGGCGACTCCCGAGCAGTTGGATTACATCCACCGGCATGCACAGGTGGGTGATGTGGCGATCGTACGGCGGTTTCACGCGACCACCTGCAGCCTGACAGTTCAGCCTCTTCGCGTTGTCGAAGTCGGCCTTCAGAACGAAAGTGGTTATCCGTTCAACATCCGGCTCGAGGATGGGACGATAATCGGCATGTTTGCGCACTATGATGGTGTGGCCAAGCATATGGTGTGTCCGGGGGATCAGCTTCGTACTGAGTTCGCTATTTTGCGAAAATTTATCGAGGCCGTTCGGAAGGAACGCGCGGACAATAACCCTCCGGATCTCCGGATTGCTGTCGCCCGCGTATTTATGTGCGCAGGTAAATACGAAACTCGCTATACGGTCGTGGATGCAAAATCGTGCGACCACCTACGGGCACTACACAAAGAAGAAACCAGCGCCGATGTCGGGTTTGTACCCGGATCGGAAGATGGCTGGGAGGAGGATGAGGCGGACCAAGATGATATGCAGACATCCTACATGATCGGTGATTACAACATTACCGCCGCCCTTTGGGCTACCAGTCCGACTGGCGGTATGTCCTATATCCAATGAGCATTCGAGCCATCGATATTGCCCGCCGTATTCAGGACGGGCAGACACTTGCTGAAGCCGCATCCGCGCTGGTGCCGGCTGTCTTGAACATGATGCGGATTCGCGGCGTGTCGCTGGAAAGTCCCGAAAAGGGCGAGAAGGTCATAACCGAATTCCAGACCCTCTGGGAAGCTACCGGAAGACGTTTGCTTGATCGCGGGCACGCGGCTGGGCTGCTATTCTTGATCGAACCAACCCGGACTGCGGTATCCGTTCCGCGCAGTGGCTGTTGCTCGAGCAACTCAACATCCTGCTGGATATTCGCAGCGTCACAGACAAGTGGACACGATGCCGTTGGGCAGATCGTCCCGGATTGTTCCGATTGGAGCAGGCGATAGCCCATTTACGTCAGCGGATTGACGCGCTATCGCCAGCGCAGCAGCAGGCAATGGGGCGGCATCTGAATACGTGGATCAAGAGCTTCGACTGATGGACCTCAGCAACTACGACGCCTGCATCCTTGGGGTAGTGGCGTTCGGTTTCATCTTTTTCTACCTGTACGCATCTTGGGTGAATGCCGGCGGCACATGCACCGATGAGCGGTCCGGGCAGATACAGATTACCGTCGTGGTATCGGAGCGCCGTAGCCATTCGCTATCCGCTATGATTATCCGTCAGCTGATCACGGCTGCAGCGGAAGAGCACCTGGGTACGACCGGACTGGAATTCATCGATTACCAGTCCCGCAAGGACGAGGAAAATTCGTCACGTCGCCTGCATCAGGTCACCTACCTGATGCCGGCAATCCGGTTGGGTGTCCAACCGATCGGTAAATTACAGGCCATGCAGCGGCGAATATCCGCCAGGGGCTTTCCCTGTGCGATCACGACCGACCCAAATGTCGGATTCGCCAGCGGATCCAAACCAACCACCTAACCATCATGATAGCAACTACCACCAAAGATCATCCCCTCATCAAGTTCATGCTCGCGAGCGAAAAGGGAGGAATTGAGGCGCAAGAAGCGCAAGGTCAACGGCAACTTGTAGCATCCGAGCAACTCCCAGCAAAAGGCGATTGGGAGGCGCTTGCAAAGCTTGGAGTCAAACGGGGCGAGCATGTAGATGGTGATGACATGTTCGTTCACGCGGAATTGCCTGTTGGATGGCAGAAACGCGCGACTGATCATTCCATGTGGTCTGAACTTGTAGACGCGGACGGAAAGGTGCGGGCATCAATCTTCTACAAAGCAGCGTTCTACGATCGCGATGCGTTCATCAGCATAGCCTGAGCAACATGAAGAAAAAGACCAAAACCAGCGAGGAAGAAATCGCACTGACGGAGCAGCTCCGACGTGCCGCCGATGCCTATTATGGTTCCGGCGAAGCCATCATGACGGATGCGAATTACGACGAGCTGCTGGAGCGACTCCGTAGCATCAACCCGAAGTCCAAATTCTTCGAGCAGGTGGGTGCGGCTCCGGACAGCGACGCGTTCAAGAAAGTCAGGCTCGTATCCCATATGGGCAGCCAGCTGAAGATCAATACGACCGAAGAGGCGCGGGCATGGTTCGACAAATTCGAGACTCCCATTCTGGTATCGTACAAGATGGATGGCGGCTCTGTGGAGCTGTCCTATCAGGATGGTCACCTGATGCGGGCGGCTACGCGAGGCGATGGTACGATCGGACAGGACATCACCCGCAATGCGCGGAAATGGAAGGGTGTACCGGTGACGATTCCACGCGACGGGCATTTTGTTGTCAGGGGCGAAGCCATTTTGCCCATCGGGGCCTGGAAGGAACATTTTCCTGATACGGCCAACCCGAGGAACGCCGGCAACGGCACGATGCTACGCCAGGACGGAACGGGCAATCAGCACATGCATTTTGTCGCGTTCGACTGTTCGGATGTGAATGCCACCCTCCAATCAGCCCGGTTGGCCACCCTGCAGTCACTGAGTTTCCAGGTCGTGAAGGCGCAGTTGTGCCGCACTTTCGACGAAGTTCGGTCCTACTACGAAGCGACCGAGAAGGCGCGTGATTTGCTGTTTTACGAAATTGACGGGTTGGTGCTGGCTATCGACGATCTGAGCATCCAACGCATGCAGGGCTTCGCTGAAGGGGGCTCGAAGCCGAAGGGGCAGGTGGCCTGGAAATTCGCTTCCAAGGGAGCCGAGACATTCATCCGGGGCATTGAGGTCAATGTCGGTTCAGCTGGGTCACTGGCACCAACAGCCATCCTGGATCCCGTTGATGTCGGAGGCGTGACGATCGAACGCGCCACCCTGAACAATTTCAAGTTCATCCAGGAGATGAATCTGAACATTGGTGACCGCGTGGAAGTGTCCCGCCGCAACGATGTCATTCCGTGCATCGAGCGCGTTGTCGAAAAGAATTCTGACGGCTATTTCGAACCCCCAACAGAATGCCCGGCCTGTGGCTCCTCCAAATTGGAATGCGGCGAAAAATCCCGCGTCTTGCGCTGCGTAAATCCGACCTGCGGAGGAAAGCAAATATCCCGTATCATGGCGTGGATTCAGAAAACCAAGATCGAAAATATTGGGGATGCTTTGCTGGAGGCCCTGACGACTTTCCGGGATGGCTCTCCGCTCGTCCAGGAAATTCCAGATCTGTACACGGAACTTCATGTGGCCAACATGGAGAAGTTACAGGTGGGAGATAGCGGGCGGTTGGGGATGGCGATGGCGCGCAAGGTACACGAAAGTATTCGTAAGAGC
>CALMFQ010000337.1 GCA_937863215.1 uncultured Pseudomonadota bacterium | reverse complement strand
CGACCAGATCGCGGAACCATGGCGCCACATTCATGTTCGTCAGCGACTGGCGCACGCGAATCTGCGGCTGGCCATCGACGAAACCGAGCTGCGCGCTGCCAAGCAGCGTGCCGTCGTACAGTTGCGCCACCAATGGCTCCACCGCCAGTGTGCCATCGCCAGCGCGCAAGCCGAGCTGCACCTGCTGCAGGTGCAGCCGGCCCAGCAGCATTTCGCCCACCCGCAATGCGCCGTCGGCACGCCAGCCCTCCAGCCAGGATACGCCCAGACGTGCCGGCGCCGCATCGGCCGGCGTTTCACCGCCGGGCTTTCCGGTGGCTGCAGGCGGCGGACTGTCGGCAACCAGCAGGAACGGGTTCAGGTTAAGCCGGGCAATATCGGCATCGAGCTTGAAGTGCGGTGCGCCAAAATCGTCCAGCGCAAAATCCAGCCGCATCGGCGCGTGATCAAGCACGCCGGCGAGTCTGGCGTCGATGCGCTGCTCCGGCCAGTCGAGCGCGGCATCGCCCTGCAACTGCAGCTGGGCCGCATTCTGCGGCTGGCCGACCTGACGCAGTACCGCGTCGAGCTGGTTTTGCGCCAGCTGGAAACGCTGCCGCCCGGTCAGCCAGTACAACGGCCCGCGCAACTGCATCTGCAGTTCGCGGTTATCCTGGGTAGCGCCGAAACGGATCACGCTGTCGGCGCGCAATCCCTGCTCGGCGGCAGCCAGATTGCGCCACTCGATCTGCAAGGTGCCGGTGTGGCGCGGCCGCGCCAGACTGCCGCGCAGCATCAATTGCGGCGCCGCCAGCCGGCCGTCGCGCCACAGCGCCGACGGCAGCTCGCCATTGATCTGCAGGCGGGTCTGGCCGCGTGTTGCATCGAACTTGATCTTGGCGCGCTGCAGCCCGGCCAGGCGCTGCCGGTATTCGAAATCGCCGCTGACCTCAAGCGCCGTGCGCGCACCCTCGGCCTGCCCCAGCCATGCCAGCTGCAGATTGGGCAATTGCAGCAACTGCTGCTTGCGGTCGAGGTCGATATCGCCGCGCAGGCGCAGGCTGCCGGTCGCGCTCGGATGCTCCACACCGCCGCTCAGCTCCCACCACATCGGCTGCCCCGGCACATCGCGGCGCGCCTTGAACGCACCGCGCGATACGCGCCAGAACTGCGCGGCGGCACGATCGTCGACATCCACCTGCACATCGGCCACCGCCACCTGCTCCAGCGCCCAGCTGAGCCGGCCGGCGGCCTGCGGCAAGCGCAGCAGGTCGTCGATACTGGCGCTGCCGTCGGCATTGCGGCGCAATATCAGTCTGACGTCCTGCGCATCGATCTGCGCCACCTGCCAGCGGCCATGCATGGCCGCCCAGCGCCCGACGCCCACCTGAATCTGGCCGACACGCAGGAATTCGCCACTGCCATCGGCTTCGCGCACCCGGACATCGGCAGCACTGAGGCCGAACGGCAGCAGCGAAAAACGCAGCGGGCCGCGAATCTCGACCTGGCGCTGCAGCGCCTGCGACAAAACCTGATTGAACTGCGGCCGGTAATGGCTGGCATCGCGCAGCAGCAACAGCCAGGCGCAGCTCAGCCCCGCAGCGGCAAGCGCGGTGACAGCAATCGATTTGCGGGACGGGGTACGCAAGACGAGACAAAGGCCACGCCGGGTGGCGTGGCCCTCAGGATTGACGGATCAGATCTGCTGAATGCCGGCTACCAGCCATTTCAGGCTGCCGGGAGCAGTCGGTTTGACGAAATGCCACAGCTCCTCGAATGGCTGCTCCGGCGCATTCACCGACTCGCTGACCATGCCGTGGAAACGCACGGTGGCAATGTACTGCTGGCCTTCGGTTGCGGTTTCCACCACTTCCGCCTGCAGGTTCGGGAACTCGGCGGTTTCCTTGTTGGCGGCAACATCGGCCTTGATCGATTCGTACATGTCCGGCGTCAGGTACTTGCGCAGCTCCTCGACATTGTCCGGCGAATTCATCGTCTGCAGATGCATGAACGACGCCTTGGCCTGACGCAGGAATGCCGCGCTCTCGGTACCGTCCGGCAGGCGTTCGCCAACCAGCGGCGCAGCAGCCGGTGCGGCACCGCCACCGATGTTGAACACCCGGCCCGGCTCGGCATTATTGCCGGTACCGCCAAAGGCGCCGCCGATATTGCCGTTGTATGCCGGCTTCGGCGCCTCTACCGCCGCCTTGCGACGAAAAAACAGATAGCCGGCGACAGTCAGGCCACCGAGCAACAGGATCAGCCCCCACGGGAACGACGACTGCTGCTGTTGCGGCGCGTATGCGGCATAACCGGCTGCCGGCGCAGCGGGCGCCATGGCTGCGGGAGCGGCCGGCGCGGCGGCATGGTTGCCGGACGAACCGAGCAGATAGCCAGCAGCAGCGCCGGCTGCGGCTCCGGCGGCAACACCGCCCCAGCCCGGGCCGCTACGCTGTGGCTGCGGCGCGGCTTGATACGAAGGCTGCGGCAGCGGCTGTGCCGGGCGACTATAGCTGGGGGCCGGCGCCGGACGGCTGTAACTGCGGCTCATGCCACTGCTCCGGCCCGAGCCAAGGCGGCCGGCTTCGGCCAGCGGGGCAGCCAGCATCGAAACAGCAACACACATTGCAATCAGGGAAACGGCGGGCTTGCGCATGAAAACTCCTTCAGGGTTGAACTACACGGCGCCACCACCCGGCGGCGCCAGATCAATGCTTTGCAACGAAAGATAGGGCTGATCGTGCGAATATCAATAGTAAACGCACAAGATCATGATCTATAAAAGAATTACCAGCAAGCATGCGGGAGACGATCATGACTCACAACTGGGAACTGCCCAACGGCCACAGTACCGGCAACGCGATCTCCACCGAGCGCCGCAACAGTGAGCGCCGCAGCCCTTGGCCGACGGTAATTTACACCAAGAGCGAGCGCCGCAAACACCCCGACCGGCGCAAATCCGCACGCTGACCGGCGGTCGTAGCGAAAACGACACACTGACCTGCCACGGTGGTGAGGCTGCGGTTCGGACGAATTCGCAGCAACGGGGCATTCCTTTATCGGGAACAGGCCGTGCGTATCGTCGAGCAAAGCAGGCATC
>CALMFQ010000336.1 GCA_937863215.1 uncultured Pseudomonadota bacterium | reverse complement strand
GACCAGTCCGCCAGTTGCGGTAACTGGAACAGCTGCTGGAACAGATCGAGCGACAACTCCAGCCGGTCCGCCTCCTCTGCATCCAGCGTCAACGGCACATCGTGCCGCTGCGCCAGCAACACCAGCTCGGCCAGCAGCGGCAGCAGCTCGTGGCGCAGTTGCGGCAGATTGCGCCATTCGTAACGTGGGTGCAGCGCCGACAGCTTGATCGAGATGCTCTTGTCCACCGGGCTGCCACGGCGCGACAGCGCCACTGCCTCGATGGCCGCCTTGTAGGCTTCGAAGTAAGCACTGGCGTCGGGATAGGTCAGCGCGGCTTCACCGAGCATGTCGAAGCTGTAGCGATACTGATCGGCGTTGTCGCTGGTCAGCAGCGCCTGCTCAATGGTTGCGCCCATGACGAAATCGCCCGACAGCAGCGCCACTGCGCGCCGTGCGCCATTGCGGATGGTGGCGTGGCCGGCACGCTCGAACCGGTCGCCGAGCGAGCCGCCATCGGCCAGACGTTCCAACCATTGGCTGAACTCCAGCAGCCGCGATGCCAGCGCGGCCTGCCAGTGCCGCGCGCGCTGTGCTGCAGCATGCCAGTCGCCCTGCTGCAGCAGGTCGTGCAGCAAACGGTCGAGCGTAGCGTCGTCCGAAATGCGCAGCGCGGCTTCGGCCAGCCGCATCAACGCCAGCCCTTCACTGCTGCTGAGAGGAAAGATTTGCAACAGCACATCGCGCACGCTGGGCGACGCATGCTGCATGCGTTCGATCAACTGTTGCGCCAGCAGCTGCACCGCATCCCAGTCGGCCACCAGCGCCGCACGCGCCGCCGCCACCAGTTCTGCCTCGCCGCGCAGGTAATCGTGCCGCAACGCCTGACGGGCTGCGGATTTGTCGAATTCGGGTAAAACGATCATGGCGCGCCTTTCGCCAGTAACCGATGCCTTCAGTTTAGGCTTGGTTGACCGCGCAATGCCAACCGGGTCGGAAAACGGCCGACGCGGCGCAAAAACAAACAGCCCGCCAAAGCGGGCTGTCATTGAGCTGCAACGACCGGAGGTTTATTTGACCTGCTTGATCGGAATGAAGTAGCCGTCCTTGCCAATCGGTGTCAGCGGCAGACCGGCCTTTTCGCGCCGCTTGCGCTCTTTTGCCAGCGGCGGGCAGGCGTGGTCGTCGTGGTACAGCACCATGCAGTCGAGGCACAGCAGACACTCGCGCTGGTCGATCTTGCCCGACTTCGGATCGATTGCCAGCGAACCGCAACCCACCTGACAAGCCTTGCACGGCCCGCATTCCGCCTTGCGCTTGAGGCCGAACAGACGGAAGGTGCTGGGAATCGCCAGCCCTGCGCCAAGCGGACACAGATATTTGCAGAACGGACGCTCGACCAGCATGCCGACGCCAAGCAGCGTCAGCGCAAACAACGCAAACGGCCACGAGCGGTTCCAGATGCCGACCAGGAAGGTGGTCTTGAACGGTTCGACCTCGGCCATTTTCTCCGCCAGGCTCATCGAATACAGCGACACGCACATCAGCACGGCGAAAATCACGTATTTCAGCCATTTCAGCTTGTCGTGCAGCCGCTGCGGCAGCTTGCGCTGGAAGCGACGCAGACCGAGCTTGCCGCCGAGCTTGTACAGCAGCTCGGACAACGAGCCGAACGGGCACATCCAGCCGCAGAACAACCCCCTGCCCCAGACAAACACGGTGACGATGATGAACCACCAGAACAGGAAGATGAACGGGTCGGACAGGAACAGCTCCCACTTCCACTGGAACAGGATCGAGTGGAACCAGGTCATGATATGGGTGATCGACGGCTGTGCCATCTGCCAGAAACCGACAAAGGCGATGCTGAAAATCCAGAACGCGTATTTCGGGTATTCGGTCCAGCGTTTGTCCTTGTTGCTGGCACGCCGCACCAGCGTGTCGCGGCTGGCATAGGTCAGCGCCACCGCCGCCAGGAACACGGCGAATGCGGCAATCTGCCAGGCTTTTTCCTTCCACACCTTGAGCCAGGTCGGATCGGGCCGCGCAAACGCCGGCCGGCCGCCCTGCAGGTAGCTGGCCGGTAGCCAGTATTCGGTCGGGAAGTTGACGAATTCGCGCGCACCGGTTTCCTTGTCCTGCCGGTTGCCGAGAAAGACGAAATCGAACGGGTATGCCGCGGAAAACGCCTTGCCGCGAACGATGAAAATACCCGATTCGTCATACGTCGGCGCACCGGCCGCCTGCATGGTGTACAGATTCAGGTAGTCGGTATCGCGGAAGGTAAAACTGTCGCGCTGCTGGCCGACTTTCAGCCGGTCGTACAAGCCGCCGCGCACGAAGCCCGAGCCCTTGAACGAGCCGGCACCGCTGCCGATGATGAACAGCGCGTGGTCGGCAGGCCCCAGGCCTTGCATCAGGCGCTGGTAGCCATCGGCGCCCAGTACCGAGCGGCCGATCTGCGGATGGCTCAGGTAGCCGAACCACAGGTCGATATACGGCTTGCCCTTGTCAACCTCGCCCAGCTCACCCGGCTGCACCACCAGATGCTGCACCGCGCCGTCGCTGACCAGCTGTTGCCAGCTGCGCGGCTTGCCGTCGTCGGCAAACTTGGCCTGCGGCTTTTGCACCGCCTTGACCAGCCCGACCTGCTTGGCGATTTCGTAGGCACACTGCGAAATCACCTGATTCTCGGCGATCACCGTTACCGTGGCACCGGAAATCGCATCCAGATGTACCACGTCGCTCCCGCCGCCGGTACCGACCTCGAACTGCGCATCGGCCGACTTGCCCAGATACTGTTTGACGAAATCGAGCAGCTTTTTCTCGGGAATGCCCAGCAGCAGGATCGGCTCGCTGTGCTTGAGAATGCGTATGCCGGCGATTTTGCCGGCCGCATCCATGCCAATCAGTGTCACCACCGGCTTGCCCGAATAGGCCGGGATATCGACGATGTCGGTGGACAGGAACACATAACCGAGCAGCTTTTTCTGCCCGTTGACCGTGGCGTAGCCTTCGACATAGGGCGGCTGGCCTTTGCGCTCGGAAAAGCTGGTAGCGCCGGGCAGCACATCGGCACAGCTGACGAACTTGCACATGGCCGGATCGGATTTCAACCCTTCCGGCAATGGCGCTTCATACGCCAAGGCCTGCGCCAGGGCGGGGAACAGCAGACACAGCAACAACGCTAAACGAACGATGGGCGCGAACATGAATCGGGTCCGGCAATGAACATGGCAGGATCATGCCACTACCGTCGGCGGCGCGCATTGACAAGCGTCAACAGCAAAAAAATGGCGGGCCGCAGCCCACCATTCGAGGCCCTGCAGGCTACACCGGCAGGTTTGCGGGAACCATCAGAATTTCATGCCGTAGCCAACGCCGATCACGTACGGATTGATCTTCAACGTAGTCAGTGTGCTGTTGCTGGAGTTGACGTAGACATCGGTCTTGATGATGAACGATTTCTTTTCCGGCCGGAATCAGTCAACAGCGCCGGGATACGCTCAGGCAAATAGCGCCCGGCGAACGGACAATAAAAAGGGGAAGGTCACCCTTCCCCAGTTCTCACGCTACCAAAACCAGCC
>CALMFQ010000335.1 GCA_937863215.1 uncultured Pseudomonadota bacterium | reverse complement strand
CTGGCAGCCAGCGGCTGCGGCGTGACGGTGGCGATTACGGCGGCGTGCTGCGGCGGCATCGCCGCCACATGCGGCGCTACGGCCCTGGGGCTGGCTGCGGCGGCAGCAGGCTTTGCTGCCGGCATGCTATGCCGGGCAATCGGCTTGGCCGCAGCAACGCGGCTAGCCGACGCGTTGCCGAGCGAAACGCTCAGAGCGGCAGGAATGCCAGGAGGAGTGAAATGCCAGCTGGAAAACGGCGGCAGCAAGGCAAATGCCAGCCCATGTGCCAGCAACGAGCCGAGCACGGCGGCACGCAGCGGCTGGCGCGGGTGCTCTGCGTCGGGGCGCGGCGCAACGGAGACAACCGGCCAGTGCAATATCGACACGCTCCCCATTTTCGTTAACCCCCGATCTGCTGCAGCCAGGCAGCAAAGCGCCGGGCGTCGAGTTTACCACTCACCGCTTCGCTGCTGCCGTCGGCGCGATACAGATAACTGCGCGGCAACTCGCCGTACCAGCGCCGGTCGATTTCGAAGCGCAATTTGTCGCTATCGGCATCGGCAAACACCCAGGCAGGCTGTTTATCCAGCCCGTATTTGCGCAGCCGCGCGCCGATTTCGGCCTGCTGCGCCGCCGTATCCACCGCGACCAGCACCAGCGGCAGCCGCGCCTGCTGCGCCGCCTTGCCGAACATGCGCAGCTCGTCCTGGCAATGGCTGCAGTCGAGCGACCAGAATGCCAGCAGGAACGGTTTGCCGCGCTGCGCGCCGACGATCTGCTGCAGACTGCCGCTGACAAACGGCCGCAGCGGCTCGGCAGCCACCGCACCGGACAGCAACAACAGGGAAAGCAACAGGCTGCGCATCGATCAATGCTCCGCTGACAATGGCGACAATTCGACCACTTTCAGCCCGCCCTCGGCCATGTTCCAGATCAGGAAAACACGCTGCTGCCAGCGCAACAATTGCGGGTGGTCGCTTTGCCCGGCACCTTCCAGCGCGGTGCGCGGCGCACTCCAGCTTTTACCGCCGTCGGTCGATTGCTGCACGCGGATGGCCGACTGTTTGCCGTCGAATTCTTTCCACGCCAGCAGCACGCGCTGCTCGGCCGCCAGCACTGCCGGATGCGCCGCCTGAGCGTCCGGATTGCCGATGCCGACGACGTCGGCCGGCTTGTCGCTGCCCGCAGCCATGCGGCCATAGAACAGCATTTGCGGCGCCCGCCCCTGATTGAACCACACCAGATGCCGGGTGCCGTTGCCAGCGATGCTCAGGCTCGGACCATGATGCGGGCAGGCGTCGATCTGCCATTGGTCGAAACTGACACGCTGCAGCGGGCTGGCGCCATCCAGCCGCTGCAACGCGTGGTCGCGGATGTTGCCGGGAAACACATGGCGCCACAGCGCAACCGGCGTACCGTCCGGATCGTGAGCCAGCGCCACGCGGCAGCATTCGCAGGAGTAATCGGCCAGCTTGCGATTGGCGCCGAAACGCCCGCTGGCGGGGTCGAATGCGGCGCTGTACAACGCCGAGCCGCGGTAATCGTGCTTTTTCGCCTTGGCCGCGGTCTTGTCGCGCGCATCCAGCCACACCGCGGTCAATCCCTTGCTGCTCCAGTCGAGCACGACAAAGCGGTGGCTGATCGGCGCAGCGTCGTCGTTGATGGTTTGCGGCGTTGACCACGATTTGCCGCCATCGCGCGACCAGCTGAAGCGTGCATGGCCGGAAAACGGCTGCGGCAGGCTTTGCGTCCAGCCGACACCGATTTCGCCCTGCGGGCCGAACACCAGCTGCGGCCGGTTTTCGCCGTCGGCGGCAATCGCTTCGGCAGTCGCGTTGACCTTGACCGGTGCGGCAAAGCGCTGGCCGAAATCATCGGAAGCCGCCAGCTCGATCACACCCTGCCTGACGTCGGCACGCCACAGCCGGCCATCCGGTGCAAACGCAACGCCGACGGCCAGCGGCGCACGCGCCAGCGATTTCTGCCACATCTGCTGCATGTCGTGGCCGCCGCCTGCATCGGCCAGCGCCATGCCGGCGAGCGGCAGCATCGAGAAGGCGAGCAGCGCTTTCATTTGCTCTTGTACTCGATGCCGAGATACGCAGTACGCGGCATGCCCGGTGCGTACACGTCGTTACCGGAGCTGAGCGACGCGCTTTCGGCGTAGCGACGGTCGGTAACGTTATTCAGCGATGCGAACAACGACCATTCGGCTGCCAGCGGCAGATTGCCGCGCAGGTTGAGCAGATCGTGGCCGCTGTATTTCTGCGTATTCGCCTGATCCAGCCAGTAACTGCCCAAGTGCACCCATTCTGCCGTAGCCTGCCAGCCCTTGTTGCCGGCCGGTGCATAGCTGAGGCGGGTGTTGCCGATCTGGCGCGGTGCGGTTTCCATTTCCTTGCCGCTGTAATCGGTAGCGCCGTTCACCTGCCACTGGCGATAGCTGTGGATCGCGTAGCCGTAGCTGAGGCCCAGCTCCAGCCCCGGATACAGGCCGGCGTTGGCACCGGCTTCGATGCCGCGATGCAATGTGCGGCCGGCATTGACCGACTGGGTGGCGTTGGTGACCGGGTCCTTGTAGCTGAGGATGTCGTCGCGCTTGTCCATGCGGTACGCCGACAGGCTGTAACCCAGCGATTTGCCGGCATTGCCGCGATAGCCCAGCTCGTAGCTGTTGACCTTGATCGGTTTCAGGTCGGTAGTATTCACAGCCAGCCCTGCAGCGCTGCCGGATGCGCCGGGACGGAACAATTGGCCTTCGCTCGGTGCGCGGAATGCGTGGTTGTAGGCAGCGAACAGGCTCTGCTGGCCGCCCAGATCGTAGGTAGCGCCGAGTTTCGGGCTCCAGTGGCGGTAAGTGGTGCTGGTATCGGCCGGGCGGTAATAGAACCGGCCACCGCTGGCGACCACGCCATCGCTCAGACTGTTGTCGTAGCTGTAATGCATGTGGTCGAAACGCAGACCGCCGGTCAGGCGCAGCCGCTCGGCCGGGCTGATTTCACCGTGTAGATAGGGAGAAATCGCTCTGAAAGTGGCGTCATACTCAAAAGTTCTGCCGCCCACGGTATAGCTGGTATAGCGGGCGGTATAACCGCTGCCTTCCTTGCCGAGGCTGAGCGCATTTTCTTCACGCGAGCCCGGGCTGTAATCAATATCGACACCGGCAATCAGCCGTGCGCGCAGCGGGGCAAAATCCTGCCGCACCTTGGCCAGCACGCCGAACGAGCGATTGCTGGTGTTGTACACGCTTGGATCGTAGCCGAGCGACCAGTTCGCCAGCAGGTCCATGCTGTCGTAGCGCAGATACGGCGTCACGCTCATCAGCCGCGCGCCGTCTTCCTGCTCGTAGGCGCTGGAAAGCCGCAGCGCCTGCACTTTGCGGAACGAAATCGGCGTGTAGTTGACGGTTGGATTGTGCTGATAATCGTCGCGCGAGATGGTCGAGCTGCCGGCGGTATCCTGATCGATATTCGATGCGGTCAGCACGGTTTTCAGCAGCGCATTGGCGCCAATCGCATGATCCCAGCGCATGCTGGCACTCTGCCGGTCGTAACCGGTAGCATCGCGCCAGCCGCCGGTATGGGTCAGATTCAGATCGCCGCGCACGCCATCGTTGCCCTGCGAACCGGACAGGCTGAACAGTCCGCGCGTCCAGCCAAACTGGCCGGCCTCGATACTGGCCTCGGCCGATGGTTTCAACGACGGTGCACGGGTCAGCACATTGATCACGCCGCCGATCGCATCGCTGCCGTACAACGCGGTGCCCGGCCCCTTGTTGATTTCCACCCCGCCCGACTGCGGCAGATTGATTTCATACAGCGCGTTGTGGTTGAAAAAGCCGGTCGAGCGCGTCGGCACACCGTCTTCCAGATACAGATACACCGGATTGGTGGTCAGCGGCTGGCGGATTGCCGTGACATGCCACTCACCGCCAGTCACATTGACCCATACCCCGGCGGCCTGATTCATGATCTGCGACGCATGCTGCGGCTTCTGCGCGGCAATGCTGTCGGCCTTGATCACGTTCACCGTCGCCGGCGTCTCGGCTATCGTCCGCCCCTCGCGGGTACCGGTAACGGTAACCGGCGCCAGTTCGAGCGGATCGTCGGCCGGCGCAGCCTGCACACCGACCGGAAAAGACAGCGCCAGCAGCGCCAGCGGAATGGGTTTGAGTCGGGTAGCCATGGTGCTCTGCTTCAGCAATGAGTGAACAATGGCCAGATGCTATTACATCGACATGGCGCAGATGTGCGACAAAGTGTCGCAGTTGCTGCGGTAAATGAAACTAGTTGCGCAAAGTTTGAGCTAGATCAGCTTTTGGTTGCCGTGCCGGTGGCGTTGCCGAATCCGCGCCAAACTTGAGGCACGGCAATCACACATTCGCATTCGGTTGGCATAATACGCTTTCCCTCAAGGGAGAAACTCCATTACAAATCAAACAAAAAGGCTATCAATGATGCTGAATCTCAAACACATTGCGCTGGGCGCGGCCGCTGCCGCAGCGCTGACTCTGACTGGCTGCGCTTCCAACTTGTTCCCGGGTGGCCCGTCACCTGCTGGTGTATTACTGACCAACGTTACCGTGCCGGCGCAGAATCTAGCAGTCGCAACCGACAAGGACAGCGGCGGCAAGAAATCTGGTGAAGCGAGTTCCCGAGCCATCCTCGGTCTGGTCGCATTCGGTGATTCCGGAATCAGCGCAGCCATGCAAGCTGGCGGCATACAGAAAGTCCATCACGTGGATCATCGCGTACACCACCTGCTGTTTGGCCTGTACATCGAAACAACCACCATCGTCACTGGTGAATAACTCGCCGGATAAGCCCAACCCGATGCAAAACGCCATGCCCCGGTTTTCCGCGGCGCGGCGTTTTTTCTCCTGCACCAACTCCGGTGCAAGGTATTCGTTTCACCGCCGATTGTCGTCTCAGTCCACCCTGACACTCCTGTCACTTGATCTAAATCAACCGATTTAGATTCCGCCGCATCCCGGCCGAAAAAACAGTAAACACTCGTTGACTGAAACGATTTCGCAGTGGTAGCTTGTGAACAACCGTTTACTTTATTAACGGCGATAGCACTTTTATTTCAATCGCCGTTTTGCAATGGCAAGCGCAGGCTTGCCGGTGTGTGTTTGCCATTGCAAACCGGTTCATTCATCAGGAAAAACACTCATGGCCACCTACAAAGCACCGCTGCGCGATATGCAGTTTGTCCTCAACGAACTGCTGCAGGTCGATCAGCCCTTATCTGCATTGCCGGGGTTTGGCGAAATCAGCGCGGACATCATCAATCAGTATTTGGAATCCGGTGCGCAATTCGCCGAAAACGAGCTGGCGCCGCTGAACCAGAGCGGCGATGCCGAGGGCTGCAAGCTGGAAAACGGCGTGGTGACCACGCCCAAGGGCTTCAAAGAGGCGTATCAGCAATTCTGCGAGCAAGGCTATTCCAGCATCTGCTGCGATCCGGCTTATGGCGGCCAGGGCATGCCGATCACACTCGGCCTGCCGCTGATGGAAATGCAGATCAGCGCCAACGTGGCGTGGTCGATGTACCCCGGCCTGTCGCACGGTGCCTACAGCGCGTTGCTGGCGCATGGCACTGAAGAACTGCGCCAGCGTTATCTGCCGAAACTGGTATCGGGCGTGTGGACCGGCACCATGTGCCTGACCGAGCCGCAATGCGGCACCGATCTGGGGCTGATCAAGACCCGCGCGGTCGACAACGGCGATGGCAGCTACAGCATCACCGGTACCAAGATTTTCATTTCCGCCGGCGAGCACGATATGGCGGAAAACATCCTGCACCTGGTGCTGGCGCGGCTGCCGGATTCGCCGAAAGATATCAAGGGCCTGTCGCTGTTCCTGGTGCCGAAATGGATTCCCGACGCCGCCGGCAATCCGGGCGCGCGCAACGCCATCAGCGCCGGCTCGCTGGAACACAAGATGGGCATCAAGGGCAACGCCACCGCGGTGATGAATCTGGACGGCGCACAGGGCTGGCTACTGGGCGAGGTCAACAAGGGCATGGCCTGCATGTTCACCATGATGAACGCGGCGCGGCTCGGCATTGGCATGCACGGGCTGGGGCTGGGCGAAATCGCCTGCCAGAACGCTGTGGCCTATGCACAGGAACGGGTACAGATGCGTTCCCTGTCCGGCACCAAGCATGCCGAACTGCCGGCCGATCCGCTGATCGTGCACCCGGACGTGCGCCGCATGTTGCTCACCGGCAAGGCTTACAACGAAGGCGCACGGGCGTTTTCCTACTGGCTGGCAATGCAGCTGGACATTGAAGAACACTCGACGGATGAAGCGCAACGGCAGGATGCCGCCGATCTGGTGGCGCTGTTGACGCCGATTGCCAAAGCGTTCATGACCGACAACGGCTACAGCGTCACCAATCTGTCGCAACAGGTGTTCGGCGGCCACGGCTACATCCGCGAAACCGGCATGGAGCAGTTCGTGCGCGATGCACGGATTTCGATGATTTACGAAGGCACCAACGGCATTCAGGCGCTGGACCTGATCGGGCGCAAGATCATGATGGATCAGGGGCAGAAGCTGCGCAAATTCACCAAAATCGTGCACAAATTCTGTCAGGCACAGGCCGAAGATGCAGCCATGGCCGAGTTCATCGCGCCGCTGCAGCAGTTGCTGAAAGACATCACCGACCTGACCATGGCCATCGGCATGCAGGCGATGACCAACCGCGATGAAGTCGGCGCTGCCGCCGTCGATTACCTGCGCCTGCTGGGCCATCTGGTGTATGGCTACTTCTGGGCACGCATGGCCAGCGTTGCACTGGCAAAACAGGCCAGCGCGCCGGCGCCGTTCTACGCCGCCAAACTCGCCACGGCACGCTTCTACTACAGCCGGCTGATGACCGAAACGGCCATGCTCAAGGCGTCGATCCAGTCGGGAGCGAAAAACCTGATGGAAATCGAGGAAGACGAGTTCGCGCTCGGCTACTGATCCCATAGACTGGAGCGAGTGTAGCGATACCCGTCGGTCTGGTGCGCTGACGCGTAGTATTTAGGTGCCGGGGGCGCCCGGCAGGCGCGGCCTGCGGCCACTCAGACAGTCCTCGCCGACTTCCCCGTTTCAGCCTGCGATGCTCGGCGCAACCTACGGGAGCCAGCCCGTGGTGACGCAAACGGTATTTGGCGAGAGGCAGGCAATGGCTTTTGCTGACGTTACCCAAGTACGCTGCATTGCGCTGGAAGTGTTGTCGATACAGTTATCGCGGCAAAAAGACAAAGCCCCGTTGCTTAAGCAGCGGGGCTTTGCTTTGGCGCCGCAAACATATGCCCTGCAAGCCGCTCTGGTATTGGCCTGCAGGCCGGCCTGC
>CALMFQ010000334.1 GCA_937863215.1 uncultured Pseudomonadota bacterium | reverse complement strand
CAGCGCCAGGCCGAGCAGCAACGGCTGCTGCGGCAGCGGCAACCGGCGCACACCCGGCTGCGGCAACAGCACCACGCGCCGCGCCAGCAGCGAGCGGAATGTCGGCGTCGCCGCCAGTGTGACAAACAGCGGCAGCAGTACTGCGGTGCCCAAGGTATCGCCAACGATGCTGCTGGCGCCGAACAACGGCACCTGCGGCAGCTGGCGGAAAGCCAGCCACGCCAGCGCGGCATTGAACAGCCAGTTGACCAGCGCCGCGCCAACCACCTGCCGGTTGCGGTAAACCCGGTATTGCTTGATCATCGCCCTGCTCCCTCTCATTCCAGCTTGTACGCTGCCAACTGGTGATCCCACTTGCTCATGCTGCTGCTGGACTTGACCACCAGCCCGAGTGCCGGCGCATACCAGCGCGTCGACTTCGATTCACCGGTCAGGATCAGCATGGCGCGCCATTTTTCCTCGCATTCGATGCGGTAGCTGTCGAAAGTGCCGGCCACCACCTTGACCTTCTCCCACGCCTTGACTTCGCAGCTGACCTTGCTGCTCCACCTGGCGCCATCGTCGGCGGTGTAGCCGCTGTATTCACCGCTCCACTTGCGCCCCAGATGCAGCGGGTAAGCCAGTTGCGGGAAATACGGCTTGAACTCGACCAGCGTGTCGCCATTGGCTTTCACCACCTTGATCGGGTTCATGCTGTCGGCGGCGATGTGCATCAGCTTGTCATCGCACTGGCTGACGATCACGCCATTGCGGTTCGGCTCTTTTATCTTCCAGTCCGGGCAATCCACCGACATCAGCCGGCTGGCGTATTCCATCGTCTGGCCAGCCTTGGCCAGCGGCGGCCGCTCCACCCGCGGCGCATCGACCGCAACGGCCGGCATCGCCCCCGCAGCGAGCCAGCCCAGGCACAACAAATGTATTGATTTCATTGCCGATCCTTATGTCGTTGTAATACATGGATTACACTCGCAGCCGGGCAATCGCTCAAGATATGGCACACACAAAAATTGAAGGATTGTCGGACATGCAGGCAAATTCACTGCCGTCGCCACAGCAATGCCGGCCAGCCCCGCCACTGCCGCCAGACGGCAAGCGCCGCTATCATGGCTGCCACAGCGGCGCAGCCAACAGGCCTTGCGCCAATCAAGACCAATTTCAGCACAAGGCGAACGCCGCAATGACCATCAAGATCGGTAACAATGCACGCAAACAGGCAATAGCGTCGATCGAACGCTATTTCAGCACCCATATGGACGAGGCAATCGGCAACCTGGCGGCCGACGGCCTGCTGAGCTTTTTTCTCGCAGAGATCGGCCCGCTGGTGTACAACCGCGCCGTCGCCGATGTTCAAGAGCGCCTGCAGGCGCGGGTGATGGAAGTGGACGGCGAAGTATATGAGGCGGAATTCCAGTATTGGCGCCAGTTCGACAGCAAGAACAAAAAACCCGCAGCCCGCTAGCCCGGCCACATGGCAGCCCTGCCCTGCAAGCCGCGCTGGTATTGGCCAGCAGGCCGGCCTGCAAGGCAATGGCAGAGCGGCTTGCAGCCTTGCCAACACTCCCGGCCGTTTGCCCTTGACCCCGGCCACTCTTGCCAGCGCCAATTTCCGCTGGCAGAATGCGTTTACGAGTTTCGACCGATAAGCAGATAATGAGCGCTCCGCAATGGACCATCGACGATGTCCGCCTG
>CALMFQ010000333.1 GCA_937863215.1 uncultured Pseudomonadota bacterium | reverse complement strand
TCGCTATCGATGCCGATCAAGGCCTGGCTGAGCCTGTGGATCGTCCTGCTCGGCCTCGGCAGCGTGGTGCAGTTCGTCACCGACCACGTCAACGCCAATCGTGGCTTGCTGGTGCCGCTGCAGCAGGCGTTGCCGCCGGGGGGCGGTTCGGATGGGCGTTGAAGAGTTTGTGCGCTTACGCCCCCCTTCCAAGCAAACGTAACCAACCGCACCTGTTGGTATCGCTCCACTCCACTCCACCCAACCCCACTGCCCTGCAAGCCGCACCGATATTGCTCTGCAGCCTGGCCCGCAGGGCAATACCAGAGCGCCTTCCAGCATTGCGGGTAACATGCTCTCCCTCCGAGCCACCGCGTCGGACTGAAGTCCGGCCTACGTGACCGGGGCCGCACCGGTGCTGCCGTCAGGCCCCCGGCCCTGCCCCCATCTCCACCGTCCCGTCGTGCCCCGGCTTGATTTCGCCGCGCCTTACCTGGTCGGCCCAGCGGAGGATTTCGGCGATGGCTTCGAAGGTGTCGCTGGGGACATATTCGTCGAGCATGGCGCGCTGGTTGAGGTCGCGCGCCAGCGGGACGTTGCGCAGGATCGGGACGCCGGCTTTTTCGGCTTCTTCGCGCATGCGCAGTGCCATGTCGTCTTCGCCCTTGGCGGTGACGATCGGCACCGGGGTTTCGCCCGGTTCGTAATACAGGGCGATGGCGATGTGGGTCGGGTTGACCACCAGCGCCTTGGCCTGGCGCACGGCGGCGAGGCTGTTCTGGTTGGCCCATTCCTGATGCATGGCGCGGCGTTGCTGTTTGATCAGCGGATCGCCTTCCTGATCCTTGCCTTCCTGCTTGATGTCACGCCGGCTCATTTTCAGTTTTTTCAACCAGGAGAAACGCTGATAAGCGATGTCGCCGAGCGAGATCAGCAGGAATACGAACACGGTCCAGCTCCCGAGCTTGAACATCAGTTGCCCCAGCGCCTCGCCCATATCGCCGGGATTGGTGTGCGCCAGCAGCATGATTTCCGGCAAGTTCTGTTTCACGATCACCCAGGCAATCGCCAGCAAGATGACTGTCTTGAACATGGCCTTGGCCACTTCGAACAGGTTATCCATCGAGAACATGCGCTTGAAGCCGGATGCGGGGTTGATGTGGTTGGCGTCGGGCTTGATCTTCTTGAACGCCAGCAAGGCGCCGACCTGGAAAAAATCGCCAAGGATGCCGAATACGGCGGCGGTCAGCATTAGCGGCAGCGTTACCGCCAGCAACGTCCAGAATGCCGCTTCGCCCACTTGCTGCATCGCGTTGATGCCGGGATGCGCCACTGCCGCTGCGGCGGTATCGAACAGGGTAGTAAAACGCTTGATCACATAATTGCCGAGCATCGCCAGCATCAACACCCACGCCAGCACCACCAGCGTGCTGGTCAGCTCCTTGCTCTTGGCGACGTTGCCATCCTTGCGCGCATCCTTGATGCGCTTGGGCGTGGGTAGTTCCGTTTTGTCGCCGCTGTCTTCCTGGCTCATTGGTGGCAGATTTCAATCAAGTGAGGTCAAACGCATAGCAGCGCGGCGATCTGCTGCGGCTGCTGGCCGCTGCCCCACGCCTGCGCCAGCTGCCGCAGGCGCTCGCGGGTGGATTGGCTGATGCTGCCTTCGGGCAATGTGGCGGCGTCGTTGAGCAGTTTGGCGCGATACAGGCTGGCGGTTTGCGGATCGGCGTCGAGCACCTGCAGCAGAGGGATCAGGGTGCGGCGGAAGCTGTCGGCATCGAGCAGCGGGCGGTCGGTGGTCTGGCTGAACCAGGCGCAGAGATAGGCGAGCGGGTCGAGCTTGCGCCGGCTGGCGGCGCCAAACAGGCTGCGGGCGAAAGCCGGTGCGTCGGCCTCGCCCCAGCCATTGAGCGGCCCGGCCGGCAAGGCGCCGGCACGCAGCAGATCGCCCAGCGCCAGTGCCAACTGCCGGCGAGCAGCCAGATCGCGGCTTTCACCGACAATGCAGAACAATTTGAGCAACAGCGGGTAGCAACCGGGGCCGAGATCGGCCGCCAGCCGCGTCAGCAATGCAGCCGCCTGCCCGCGGCCCTGCAAGGCCGGCAGCGCGGCAGCCAGCCGGCGCGCCGATTCGAGCAGGGCTGGTGCCGCCAACGGCTGATTCATGCCAGCAGCGGCGCCAGCACCCATTGCGCTGCCAGCGCCGGGTCGTTCGGCACCGTGGCATTCAGCAGCCGCAACTCACCCGGCTGGCCCTGCCAGACGTCGGTAGCCAGCAGCCGGTTCATCGCCGCGGCATCGGCAAACCGCAGCTGCTGATCCAGCGGCTGCGTTGCCGCACCGGCCAGCCCGCCAGCACGGGCAATGCCGCCGAGATGGGTAGTCTGGATCATGATTTACACTCCATAAAAAATTGCCGGATAGCCATCAGGCGCTGCGGCATCGCATAGGTCGCCAAACCGGCTCCGTTTGGCACCGCGTCGGACTGAAGTCCGACCTTGTATTATTCTTTCTGACCGAGTCGCT
>CALMFQ010000332.1 GCA_937863215.1 uncultured Pseudomonadota bacterium | reverse complement strand
ATCGCACTTTGCCTTGGTGACAAATACGGATTTTCGTGCGCCGAATACATTGATTGCCATGACGGGCAAATTGCAGGAGGCGTTGTGTCCGGATGGCGGCAATCCGATTGACGCTGTGTTGTTTGGCTTGTGTAGCAAGGGGCGGATGAATCCGTTTAGCAAAATGCTGAACATGGACATCCAGGCAACTACCTCGGCTGACCCGACCATCACGGTGGGATTGCTGTGGGAGCCGACCGACTGGTTTGCATTTGGTGCCAAATATGCCACTGAATCAAAAATGCGTCTGCATGGCAAATATGACATCAAGTATGACGAGAACCTGCAGGAATTCTTCAAGGGCGTAAGCAACTCGGCTTTGGGGCCGATCATTCTTGCTTCGCTGGCGATGCCGAGTTACGTACCGCCGGAAGAAAAGGGTAATTTGTCGTTAACGCTGGTCAATCCGAAAACCGTTCAATTTGGCACCAAGCTGAAGTTTGGCAAGTTGCAGGTGAATACGGATGTGCATTGGACCAACTGGGCCGCATGGGATCAGTTCAAGTTCGAACTGGATCAGCAGCTTGCCGCAACGCAGATGGCACGTCTGTTTGGTCACGCAGATGCATTCCAATTGGCAATTCCACGCGGTTACCAGAATACCTGGAGTACCGGCATCGGGCTGCAATATGATGTTACGCCGCGTTTCCGCTTGCGTGGTGGCGCAGAATTCCGCCAGAGCTCGATTCCGCCGGACAAGATTGATACCCTGGCGGCATAGTCGGACGATGTATTGTGGGGTCTCGGTGCCGGTATCACGGTTGACAAGAATACCGAGATTGACTTGGCGTGGTCGATGTTGCATACCAAGTTTACTGCTCCGGCCAACACCAGCTGCAATATGAACTGTACCGATTTGTTCAATATGATTTACAACCCCTACGCGGGGCTGGATGTGACGGCAGGGATGAAACTGGATTATGTAGGTTTCTCGATCCGCAAGAAATTCTGAGAAGCAGAAAGCCATGAAAAAACCGGACACTGTCCGGTTTTTTTATTGGCAGCCGCCTGTTCGCTTTAATGCAATTCCACGCTGCTGGCAAAGCCCTTGTGTTTCATCAGCAGCAGTAGTGGCAGGGCGCAGGCCAGCAGGATGCCGAACGACAGGAACAGCTTGGCAAACGTCAGCATCATGGCCTGTTTTTCCACCGTCAGGCTCAGCAGCGCCTGGGCTTTCGCCTGGGTTGCCGGCCCGACTACTCCCTTGCTGAACAGGAAGCGTGCATATTGCTCCAGCCGCTGCATGGTGCTCGGGTCGTTGCCGGCCAGATGCTCCACCAGATAGGCGCGTTGCGAACTCTGCAGGCTACTGAACAGGGTGGCGGATGTGGCGATGCCGACGCTGCCGCCCAGCATGCGGGTCAGATTGTAAAGCCCGCTGGCGTCGGCGATGTTTTCCGCGCTCATATTGGCCATGGCCAGATTGTTGAGCGGCATGAAAATCAGCCCCAGGCCAAAGCCGCGCATCACCAATGGCCAGAAGAAATCTTCTGCGCCGCTTTCGGTGGTGAAGTGGAAATGCAGCCACATTGCGTAGCAGAAACATAGCGTACCCAGCAATACCATCAATTTGGCCGAGACGCCGCGCGCCACCAGTTTGCTCGAAAGTGCCAGCGCTATCGCTGTGGCAATCGCCGTCGGCAGGATGAACATGCCGGTCTGGAAGGCGTTGTAGCCCATCAGCGACTGTGCGTACACCGGGAACATGAAGATCGTGCAGTACAGTACTGCGCCGGTCATGAACGCATACAGCAGTCCGGCACTGAATTGCCCATCCTTGGTGATGCGCAGGTCGACAATCGGATGCCGGGTTTCCAGTTCGTGGATGGCAAACGCGAATAGTGCAACAAATGCAGTAATTGCCAGCGTAATGATCTCCGCCGATTCGAACCAATCGTATTTTTCACCGCGCTCCAGCATGGTTTGCAGTGTACCGATTCCCACGGCAAGCAGCAGCAGGCCGATATAGTCGATGCTCTCGGCTTTCTTCTGTACCGCCGAATCCGGTACGTACACCAGTGACAGCAGCAGGGCAACGATGCCAAATGGCAGATTGATGTAGAAAATCCACGGCCAGGTGTAGGCGTCGGTCAGCCAGCCGCCGACCGTCGGCCCGAGTGCCGGGCCGGCCATGATGCCCATGCCGAAAATTGCCATGGCGGTGCCGGCTTCCTTGGGTGGGAAGGTCTCGAACAGCGTTGCCTGTGCGGTGGCGATCAGGCCGCCGCCGCCGAGCCCCTGAATGATGCGCCAGAACACCAGCGATTCGAGCGTAGTGGCGTTGCCGCAGGCGACCGAGGCAATCGTGAACAGCAGAATCGACAGCGAAAAGTAGTTGCGGCGGCCAAACTGATTGGACAGCCAGCCGCTGATCGGCAACACGATAACGTTGGCGACCACGTAGCCGGTCGATACCCAGGCAATTTCATCCAGGGTTGCGCCGAGTGTGCCCATCATGTGCGGGATGGCAACGTTGACGATACTGGTGTCGAGTAGTTCCAGCACGCTCGCCAGTGTGACCGTCAGCGCAATGATGAAGCGCTGGGCATAAATGTTTTCCGGCGTAGTCGCGCGCGACAGTCCGGGCAAGATCGGGCGCATGGCGCTACTCCGCTCAGCTGACGACAATGGTGGCAAACACGCTCATTCCCGGGCGCAGCGGCAGCTTGTGCGCGTTATCCTGCTGCAGGCGGATTTTCACCGGCACCCGCTGTACTACCTTGGTGAAGTTGCCGGTTGCGTTGTCCGGTGGCAGCAGCGCAAATTTGGCCCCGGTAGCCGCGCTGATCGATTCCACCTGACCTGCCAGCTTGCTGCCGGGATAGGCGTCGACTTCGATTTCCGCCTTGTCGCCCGGCTTGACCCGGCCGATATCGGTTTCCTTGACGTTCGCCACAATCCAGATATCGTCGCTGGAAACGATACTGAACAGCGTTTGCCCGGGCTGGATCAGCTGGCCGATTTCGACGTTCTTCTTGCTGATCATGCCGCCCACCGGTGCCTGCAGACCGGTGTCGCCGAGCTGAATCGCCGCCAGCTCGCGCTGTGCACGTGTGGCGTCGACCTTGGATTTGGCGCTGCGCAGCGCTGCCGAGTACATGGTGACCTGTTCACCGGCAGCATTGGCGCTGTCGCGTGCGGTTTTCAGCTGCGCTTCGGCGGCGCGTACGGCGGTGTCGGCGGCTTCCAGCTGTTGTTGCGAAGCCATGTTCTGTGCTGCCAGCGAGCGGAAGCGTTCCAGATCGCTGCGAGCCTTTTGCAGATTGGCCTCAATCTGACGGATATTGGCGGTAGCGGCCGAAGCGTTGGCCTGCGCCATGCTGATCTGCGCCATTGCTTGACCCACGCCGTCGCCGCCAGCCGATTTGCCGGCGTTGGCAATTGCGATCGCCAGCTCGGCATCGGCCTGCTGCAGTCGCGCCAGATAATCGCGATCGTCGATTTTTACCAGCATTTCACCGGCTTTGACCATCTGGTTGTCGCTGATATTCAATGCTTTGACATAGCCTGCCACGCGCGGCGCCATCGGTACGATGCGGCCTTCGATCTGCGCGTTGTCGGTCGACACATAATGCTGGGCCTGATACCAGCGATAGCCGAGCGTTGCGCCGATGCCGGCGATGGCAACGACGAGGAACAGTCTGGCCTTGGTCTGTTTTTGCGGTGCCGCCGCGTTTGTTTCAGTGTTCATGATGTCTCCGGATAATTGTTTTGGGTCAGGACTGGATGCCGCGGATCAGGATGTCCAGATGAAAGCGGGTGAATTCGCGCATATCGAAGCGCTCGGTGCGATACGGGCCAAACGCGTGGTTCCAGATGGTTTGCAGGATGATTGGCGAAATGATTTCCTTGATGGTGAATTCGATGTTTACCGGGCGAAATTCGCTGGCTTCGATACCGCGCTGCAGGATGTCGCCGAACACGCGTCGTACCCGGTACACCACCTCGTCGAGATAGAAGTGCGCCAGCTCGGGAAAATTGCCGGCCTCGGCCACTACCAGCTTCGAAAGCCCATTCGCCGGCGATTCTTCGATCAGGCGCACCCATTCTTCCACCAGGCAGCGCAGTAGCTCGGTGGCGGAAAGTGCCGAGTCGGCCACGACCTGTTCCGCCATCTGGATCGATGGCAGCACGGTTTCGCGAATCGCCGCCTTGAACAGGTCATTCTTGCTGGGGAAATACAGGTACAGCGTGCCTTTGGTCACGCCGGCGAGCTTCGCCACGTCGTCCAGCTTGGTTGCGGCAAAGCCGCGCTGGATGAAAAGCTGCAGCGCAGCCTGGGTGATCTCCGATGGCCGGGCGTCTTTGCGTCGCTGCCAGCGCGGTTGGGTAGGGGAGTCTGCGTTCATGTGAAAAATAAATAACTGACTGGTCGGTTAATTATTGCCGGGCAAATTCCATGCTGTCAACAACTGGAACTTGCCTGTGGTCGGCGTGGCGAAACCGGGGAGATTGCCAGTATCTCCGGCACAAATAACATGCCTGTGTCAGTGCCACGTGGCTGCGCGGTTGTGCCCAGCAAGATGCAATGCCGGTTGGTATGGAAGGGCTGGCAGAGTGCGACGGAAAGGCCTGGCTGACGGCGGTGTGGCCGGCGCCAGCCGCAAGGGCAATGGCTGTAATGCCGTGCCGGCATTGCAGGAGATCCGTTGGGGAGCAGGCCGCTGCTGACCTGGAATGGCTGGAGCAACGGTTCGGCAGCCCGGTGCCATCGAGCTTTGCCGACCCGCCGGGTAGATGTGCCTATTTGCCCAGCAGTTTTTGTGTCTTGGTGTAAATGCCGCGCAGCAGGTCGATTTCCTCGGCTTCCAGACTGGCGCGCTGGTAGAGACGGCGCAGCCGCAGCATCAGTCGTCGCGGCGTGGCTGGATTGAGGTATTTGATATCGACCAGTGTTTCCTGCAGATGCGCCAGCATGCCTTCGACTTGATCCTGCGTTGCCAGCTTCGGCGC
>CALMFQ010000331.1 GCA_937863215.1 uncultured Pseudomonadota bacterium | reverse complement strand
GCATCGACAGCCAGCTGGCGGTGTTGCCGGTCAGTGCGGCACTGTTGACGCTGGCACACCTGTTCTGATCGCCATCATGACTTCTGCGCGAAAAAAACTCACAGTACTTGGTTCAACCGGGTCTATTGGCGTCAGTACGCTGGATGTGGTAGCACGCCACCCGGAGCGCTTCGAAATTGTCGCGCTGACCGGCAGCACGCAGCTGCAGCGCCTGGCAGAACAATGTCGGCAGTTTCGGCCACGCTACGCCGTGGTGCTGGAACCGTCTGCGGCGCACGATTTGCGCCTCTTGCTGCAGCAGGCCGGCTGTGCAACCGAGGTGCTGGCCGGTGTCGCTGCACTGGAAATGGTTGCCGCTCTGCCGGAAGTCGATGCCGTGATGGCTGCCATTGTCGGTGCCGCCGGTCTGCGCCCGACGCTGGCTGCCGCTCGGGCGGGCAAGACCATCCTGCTGGCCAACAAGGAAACCCTGGTGGTGGCCGGTGCGCTGTTCATCCGTGAGGCAAGGCTGTCGGGCGCAACGCTGTTGCCGATCGACAGCGAACACAATGCGATTTTCCAGGCGTTGCCGGCCGGCTATGGCGGCGACCCGGCCGCTGCCGGTATTGCCCGCATCCTGCTGACCGCTTCCGGTGGCCCATTCCGTACCTTCAGCAGTGCGCAATTGCAGGCCGTGACACCGGAACAGGCATGCGCCCACCCCAATTGGTCGATGGGGCGCAAGATTTCGGTCGATTCGGCCAGCATGATGAACAAGGGGCTGGAAGTCATCGAGGCACACTGGCTGTTCAATATCGTGGCCAGTCAGATCGAGGTAGTGGTACATCCGCAGAGCGTGATCCATTCGCTGGTGTCGTACGTGGATGGCTCGGTACTGGCGCAGCTTGGCAACCCCGACATGCGTACACCGATCGCACATGCGCTGGCCTACCCGCAACGCATCGATGCCGGTGTAGCGCAGCTCGATCTGGCGGCGATTGCCTGCCTGCAGTTCGAGAAGCCCGATCTGCAGCGCTTTCCCTGCTTGCGCCTGGCATTCGAGACGCTGGCTGCCGGCGGCGACCGTGCTGCGGTGCTGAATGCCGCCAACGAGATTGCCGTCAGCGCGTTTCTCGAACGGCGCATCCGCTTCGATCAGATCGCTGCGCTGGTGGATCTCACCCTGGCGCGCATTCCGCTGTGCCAGCCGGAATCGCTCGAACATGTGCTGGCGATTGACGCGGAAGCACGCGCGGTCGCCGCGCAACAAATTCCACTTCGCGCTTGAGCGCGGCAGGGAAGTCACATATGCTGATGCATTCCCTAGTCTGAATTCCCGCTTGCATGCAATTCGCGCAGACGCTGCTGTCGTTCCTGGTTGTCCTCGGTATTCTGGTTACGTTTCATGAGCTCGGCCATTATTGGGTCGCCCGTCGGTTCGACGTAAAGGTGCTGCGCTTTTCCATCGGCTTTGGCAAACCGCTGTGGCAGACCCGCCGTGGCCCGGATCAAACCGAATGGGTATTGGCGATGGTTCCGCTCGGCGGCTACGTGAAAATGCTGGACGAGCGCGAAGAGCCGGTAGCGGCACACGAACTGCACCGCGCCTTCAACCGGCAGAAAGTCTGGCAGCGCTTCCTGATCGTGCTGGCCGGGCCGGTCAGCAACCTGCTGCTGGCGATTGTCCTGTTCTGGGCGCTGTTCATTTCCGGCGTACAGGACATGCGCGCCGTGCTTGGCGATATTCCATTACATACAGCGGTTGCCGATGCGGGATTTCACGCCGGTGACGAGATCACGCGTGTCAACGGTATCGAAATCGGCAGCTGGCAGGATCTGCGGCTGACCCTGCTGCAGCAGGCACTGGAAGGCAAGGCACTGAATTTCGAGCTGAAGCGGCGCGATTACGGCTCTGCCACGCGCAGTATCGATGCCGAGCGGATACAGGGGCACGATATCGATGCCGATCTGCTGCAACATCTCGGCTTTACCCCTATCGTGCACAAGGCATCGATCGGCTTCATCGATTCTGCCGGCGCAGGTGCCAGGGCAGGTCTGCTGAAAGGCGATCGCATCGTGCAGATCGGCGATGTCGCCGTTGCCGGCTGGGATGACGTGGTACAGCAGGTGCGCAAGCATCCCAATCAGGAACTGCGCCTGCTGGTTCAGCGTGGCCGGCAGCAGTTACAGCTGGCGATCGTGCCGCAGCCGGTGCAGGAAAAAGGCCTGTGGATCGGCAAGATCGGCGTGGCGCCGGAAGTGGACCGGGAGGCGATGCAGGCTTTACTGACGACGATCAGCTACCCGCCGCTGCGGGCGTTGCACAAGGCAATCGCCAAGACCTACGACAATTCGGCGATGAGCCTGCAGATGTTCTGGAAAATGCTAGCGGGCGATATGTCGCTGAAAAACCTGTCCGGCCCGGTTACCATTGCCGACTATGCCGGCCAGGCTGCGCGCATGGGGGTCGGACCGTTCGTCGAGTTTCTCGCATGGGTGAGTATCAGTCTGGGGGTGCTGAATTTGCTGCCGATACCCTTATTGGACGGTGGCCATTTGATGTATTATACGGCCGAAATCATTAAAGGCAGTCCGGTATCCGAGCGTACCATGGAGATTGGCCAGCGCATCGGCATGGCGTTACTGCTGTCGTTGATGTTGTTTGCCTTTTATAACGATCTGAATCGCCTGTTCGTGGGCTGACCGCAAGCCAAAATGAAAATCAAAAACCTAGTGCTCGCGACTGCGGCCTGTTTCAGCGCCTCAGCGTTCGCAATCGAACCTTTCACCATCAAAAGTATTCGCGTCGAAGGCGTACAGCGCACCGATGCCGGCACCGTATTCAATTACCTGCCGGTGCATGTTGGCGACCGCTTTGACGACGACAAGGCTACGGCATCGGTCAAGGCCTTGTTTGCAACCGGCTTTTTTCGCGATGTACGGCTGGAAATCGACGCCGACACGCTGATCGTCAATGTATCCGAGCGGCCAACGATCTACCAGATCAACATCAATGGCGCCAAGGATTTCGACAAGGATCAGCTGCGCAAGGCGTTGAAAGACAATGGCCTGGCTGAGTCGCGCGTTTTCGATCGTGCCGTGCTGGACCAGGCAGAGCAGGAAATCAAGAAGCAGTATTACGCGCGCGGCAAATATTCAGTCGAGATCAAGAGCACCGTTACGCCGCTGGAGCGTAATCGCGTCGCGGTGAATTTCGATATTTCCGAAGGCGAGGTTGCCACCATCGAGCAGATCAATCTGGTCGGTAACGAGACGTTCGGCGAATCGGAGTTGCTCGATAACTTCGTACTTACCACCAGCGGCCTGATGTCGTGGTTCAACAAGAACGACCAGTATTCGAAGCAGAAACTGGCAGCCGATCTGGAAACGCTGCGCTCGTTCTACCTGAATCGCGGTTACCTGGAATTCAATATCGAATCGACCCAGGTCGGCATTTCGACGGACCGGAAGAAAATCTTCATTACTGTCAATATCAGCGAAGGCAAGAAATATACCGTTACCGATGTCAAGGTCGGCGGCGAGCTGCTGGTTCCGGAAGAAGAAATCCGCAAACTGATCAAGATCCAGCCGGGCGATATTTTCTCGCGCGAACTGGTGAATGAAAGCTCGACGGCGATCAGCGACCGCCTGGGCAACGATGGCTATGCCTTTGCCAACGTCAACGCGGTGCCGGAAGTCGACAAGGAAAAGCAGACGGTAGCGTTTACCTTCTTTGTCGATCCGGGGCGCAGGGTCTACGTGCGGCGCATCAACGTCAACGGCAATACCCGTACCCGCGATGAGGTGGTTCGGCGCGAGATTCGCCAGATGGAAGGCGGCTGGTATTCGAACACCAAGATTCGCCGCTCCAAGGAGCGCCTCGATCTGCTCGGCTATTTCTCCGATGTCAATGTCGAGACCCCGCCGGTACCGGATGCGCAGGATCAGGTTGACATGAATGTCAGCGTGACCGAAAAGCCGACCGGTAACGTCCAGGCCGGTGTCGGTTATTCGCAGGGCTCGGGGATGACATTCCAGGGTTCGATTTCGCAAGCCAATATTTTCGGCAGCGGCAAGGCACTGTCGTTGGGGCTTAACACTAGCAAAACCTCTTCAACGGCGTCGATTTCGTATACCAACCCGTATTTCACTCCGGAAGGCGTGAGCCGCGGTTTCGATCTGTACTACCGCAAATCCGATCCGTCGCAGCTGCAGCTTGGCCAGTACAACACCGCTTCCAAAGGCGGCGCTTTGCGATTCGGCGTGCCGATGAGCGAGTACGATTATGTCAATCTCAGTGCCGGCTATGAACAGAGCGAGATCACGCTGGAAAACGGCGCTACCGGTCGCTACGTCGATTTCGTCGCTGCCTATGGCAACCGCTACGACCAGCTTCCCGCTTCGATCAGCTGGGTGCGCGACGGGCGCGACAGTTCGTACTACCCGACCCGTGGCGCACTGCGCAAGATCAGCCTGGAGGCGGGGCTGCCGGGCGGCGATCTGCGCTATTACAAGTTGAACCTGCAGCAAATGTGGTTCTACCCGCTGAACAAGACCTTCACTTTCATGCTGAATGGCGAATTCGGCTATGGCGGCGGTTATTCCGGCAAGGACATGCCGTTTCTGCTCAACTACTATGCCGGCGGTCTCGGCTCGGTGCGCGGTTACCGCTATGCGTCGATCGGACCGAAGGAACTGTCGACCGAAGACGCGCTTGGCGGCGATCGCCGCGTGGTTGCCAATGCCGAAATCCTGTTCCCGATGCCGGGCCTGAAAGGCGACAAGTCGGTGCGTCTGTCGCTGTTCGCCGATGCCGGCGGAATCTGGGGTTCCGAACAGTATTATGCCGAAGACGGCAACACCACCCTGAACCGGCGCCAGCAGATGAATTTCGCCGACATGCGCTATTCGGCAGGCTTGTCGCTGGGCTGGATTTCGCCGGTCGGCCCGCTCAAGTTCAGCGTGGCGAAGGCGCTCCGGCCTCAGGAAGGCGACAAGATCGAAAAATTCCAATTCACCATGGGCAGCATGTTCTAAAGCGAAGGAGACGTAACGGTGAACAAGACGTTTATTGCAGCAGCATTGGCTCTGGCCGCATTGACGCAGCCGGCGTGGGCGGAGCTGAAAATCGGTTTCGTCAATACCGACCGGGTATTCCGCGAAGCGGCCCCGGCGCAGCGCGCACTGAAAGCGCTGGAGAAGGAATTCGCGCCGCGCGCGCAGGAGCTGCAGGCCCTGGCGAAACAGATTCGCGATATGCAGACCGATCTGGACAAGAATGGCATGACCATGAAGGATTCGGATCGGCGTAACAAGGAGCGTGAAATCGAAGCCCTGAATCGTGATTTCCAGCGCCGCAACCGCGAGTTCCGCGAAGACCAGAACATGCGTAGCGGCCAGGAAATGGCGTCGATTCAGGAGCGCGCCAACAAGGTGATCCAGCAGATCGCCGATGCCGAAAAATACGACCTGATCCTGCAGGAAGCGGTATTCGTCAGCCCGCGCATCGACATCACCGACAAGGTGCTGAAGTCGTTGTCCGATAAATGATCCGCAATACGGGGCAGGGCATGCAGGCATATCGTTTGTCGCAACTGGTGGCCACGTTCGGCGGAGAGCTGCGCGGCGACGATGTGGAAATCAGCCAGGTGGCGCCGCTGGAATCGGCCGTTGCCGGGCAGATCAGCTTTCTGTCCAACCCCAGGTACCGCAAGCAGCTGGCCGATACCCATGCCGCTGCGGTCATCGTTGCTGCTGACGTTGCCGACCTGACCGCGCTGCCGGCGATCGTGTGCGCCGATCCATACCTGTATTTCGCCAAGGTGTCGGCATTGCTGAACCCGCCGCAGCGCTTTGCTGCGGGAATCGACCCCGGGGCGGCGGTTGCGCCGGATGCCGAAATTGCCGCTTCGGCGGCGATCATGGCCAATGCCAGCGTCGGCAGCGGTGCACGCATCGGTGAGCGTTGCGTGATTTTCCCCGGTGTCGTGATCGGCGATGGCGTTGTCGTCGGCGACGACACGCGCATCTACGCCAATGCCACGGTTTACGCCGCTTGTGTGATCGGACAGCGTTGTACCATCCATTCCGGTGCGGTGATCGGTGCCGATGGCTTCGGCTTGGCGTGGAACAAGGATTCCTGGCTGAAAATCCCGCAGATCGGCCGGGTGGTGATCGGCGATGACGTCGATATCGGTGCCAATACCACCATCGACCGCGGTGCGCTCGACGATACCGTGATCGAAGACGGTGCCAGGCTGGATAACCAGATCCAGGTGGCGCACAACTGCCGCATCGGCAAGCACACCGCGATTGCCGGCTGTGTCGGCATGGCCGGCAGCACGCGTATCGGCGCCTATTGCACCGTGGGCGGTGCAGCCATGTTCGTCGGCCATATCGATATTGCCGACAAGGTGCACATCGCCGGCGGTACGCTGGTGAGCAAATCGATCAACAAGCCCGGCGCCTACGCCGGCAACTACCCGTTCTCGACGCGCGACGACTGGCTGCAGAACGCGGTGCATATCCGCAATCTGGACAAGCTGGCAGAGCGCATCAAGCAGCTGGAAAAGAAACTGGCCGGGCTGGAAGGAAACAAACATGATTAGCATGGACATCAAGCAGATTCTGGAAGCATTGCCGCACCGCTATCCGTTCCTGCTGGTGGATCGCGTGGTGGAATGCGAAGTCGGCAAGCACATTCATGCCTACAAGCAGGTCACCATCAACGAACCGTTTTTCAATGGCCATTTCCCCGGGCATCCGGTAATGCCGGGCGTGCTGATCATTGAGGCGCTGGCGCAGGCAGCCGGCCTGCTGGCCTACCAGACGCGCGGCAAGCCGGAAGAACATGTGATCTGCTATTTCGCCGGCATCGACAACGCGCGCTTCAAATACCCGGTTACCGCTGGCGATCGCCTGGAACTGAAAGTGGATCTGCTGCGCCATGCGCGTGGTGTGTGGAAATTCGCCGCACGTGCAATGGTTGGCGAGCAGCTGGCGGCCGAGGCGGAAATCATGGTGGCGGAGCGGGGGAACAAATGAGCAGCCTGATCCATCCGAGCGCAGTCATCCATCCTGGCGCGCGCATCGCTGCCGATGTCAGCATCGGCGCCTATGCGGTGATCGGTGAGCATGTGACCATCGGCGCCGGCAGCCAGATCGGCCCGCACGTGGTGATCGAGGGCGTGACCAGCATCGGCGCACAGAACCGCATTTTCCAGTTTGCCTCGATCGGCGCCGCGCCGCAGGACAAGAAATACGCCGGCGAGCCGACCCGGCTGGAGATTGGCGACCGTAACACCATCCGCGAATTCTGCACGCTCAATACCGGCACGGTGCAGGATGGTGGCGTGACCCACCTCGGCAACGACAACTGGATCATGGCCTATGTACACGTCGCGCATGACTGCATGATCGGCAACAACACCATTCTCGCCAACAACGCGACGCTGGCTGGTCATGTGCATCTGGGCGACTGGGTGTTCCTGGGCGGTTTCACCACCATCCACCAGTTCTGCAAGGTCGGCGCGCATGCGATGACCGCCTTCACTGCCGCGGTATCGCAGGATGTGCCGCCGTACGTGACCGCCGCCGGCAATCGTGCCAAACCGGCGGGGATCAACAGCGAAGGCTTGCGCCGGCGCGGCTTCAGCAGCGATGCGATCGCCGCGATCAAGCGCGCCTACAAGACGCTGTATCGCCAGGGGTTGTCGCTCGACGAGGCGCGCCAGCAGCTGGCCGAGCAGGGACAGCAGTTTGCCGAGGTACAACTGCTGGTCGATTTCATCGCTTCTGCCGATCGCGGCATCATCCGTTAACTTAATTCCAGAATCACTGTGGCAAAGGTTTTCACGGCGACGACGCCGTACAAGATCGCTATTGTCGCCGGAGAGGCCTCCGGCGATCTGCTTGGCAGCATGATGATCGCTGCGCTCAAGGCGCGCTTTCCGGATGCGGAATTTGTCGGCATCGGCGGCCCGAAAATGCAGTCGGCCGGCTGCCGCTCGCTGTTTCCAATGGAAACGCTGGCGGTCAACGGCTATGCCGAAGTATTGCGCAACCTGCGGCCGATCCTGGCGATCCGCAAGGCGCTGAAGCGCATGCTGCTGGCCGACCGGCCGGATATCTTCATCGGCGTCGATGCCCCCGACTTCAATTTCGGCCTCGAAGCGGCGCTGAAAAAAGCCGGCATCACCACTGTGCATTACGTTAGCCCGTCGATCTGGGCCTGGCGCGGCGAACGCATCAAGAAAATCGCCCGTAGCGTATCGCACATGCTGGCACTGTTTCCGATGGAGCCGGCGATCTATCAGCAAGCCGGCATTCCGGTGACCTACGTCGGCCACCCGCTGGCCGATGTGCTGCCCCTGCAGCCAGATCAGGCCGGCATGCGCGAGCAGATGCGTCTGCCGGAGCGGGCAACGGTTTTCGCGCTATTGCCCGGCAGCCGCCAGAACGAGGTGCGCAGTCTGGCGGAGACCTTCATCCAGACCGCGCAGAAGCTGCACGAGCAATTTCCGCAGGCGATTTTCCTGGTGCCGCTGATCAGCCGCCCGACGCGCGATTTCTTCGAACGCGAACTGTATCGCCTTGGTGCCAGTGAATTGCCGCTGCGCATCATGTTCGGCCATGCGCACGATGCGATTGTCGCTGCCGACGCAGTACTGGTCGCGTCCGGCACCGCAACGCTGGAAACGGCGTTGCTGAAGCGACCGATGGTGATTACCTACAAAGTGTCGAAACTGACCTACAGGCTGATGTGGCATCGCAAATACCTGCCATATATCGGCCTGCCGAATGTGCTGGCCGGCGAGTTCATCGTGCCGGAAATCCTGCAGGACGACGCGACGCCGGAAAATCTGAGTCAGGCACTGGCAAACCAGGTTTCGCATCGGCGCGTAACGGAACGGTTGCAGGAGCGCTTTACCGCGATGCATCTGCAACTGCGGCAAAATACCGCCGAGCGTGCCGCCGAGGCAATCGCGCCGTATCTGCTGCGCAAGGTGCGCGCGTGACCGCGCTGCTGGTTTGCGGTGTCGATGAAGCCGGGCGCGGGCCGTTGGTCGGCGCGGTGTACGCGGCGGCGGTGATCCTCGGTCCGGATCATGGCATCGTTGGCTTGGCGGATTCGAAAAAACTCAGCGAAGCGAAGCGTGAAGCGTTGGCGCAGCAAATCCGTGAGCGAGCACTGGCGTGGTCGATAGCGCATGCCACGGCGGCGGAAATCGATTCGATCAACATCCTGCAAGCCACCATGCTGGCGATGCAGCGTGCCGTGCTCGGCCTGGCAACGGTGCCGCACGAGGTGCTGGTGGACGGCAACCGTACACCGAAACTGGCGCTACCGGCACGTGCCATCGTCAAGGGCGATGCGACGGTCGCCGAGATTTCCGCTGCATCGATCCTGGCAAAAACTGCGCGCGATGCTTCGATGCTGGCACTGCATGCCGCTCACCCACAATACGGATTCGACCGCCACAAGGGCTATCCAACCGCCGAGCACCTGCAGGCGTTGCAGCAGTATGGCCCGTTGGCCGAACACCGGCGCAGTTTCGGGCCGGTGAAGAATCTGCATTATTCGCCGCAGCAGTCGCTGTTCTAGCGCCGCATCCACACTCAGCCATCAGGAAAGGCTTTGCCATGACTGCAACCGTTGTCATCAGCGTCTGGAGCGATTTCGTCTGTCCGTTCTGCTATCTGGAAAAACCGGTGCTCGACCAGCTCAAGGCGACGTTCGGCAACGAGGTCGAGATCGACTGGCGCGCATTCGAATTGCGGCCGGAGCCGGTGCCGTTGCTGGACCCGGATGGTGAATATCTGCATACCACTTGGGAGCGCTATGTTTACCCAATGGCAGAGGAGCGTTTCATGACGCTGCGTCTGCCACCGGTACAACCGCGCAGCCGGCTGGCGCTGGAAGCCGAGCGTTACGCACGGAGCGTTGGCCTGGGTGAGGCGCTGCAGTTTGCGCTGTTCCAGGGCTTTTTCGAACAGGGGCTGGATATTGGCGATATCGATATGCTGCTGGAAATCGGTGCCTCGATTGGCCTGAACCAGGACGGATTGCGAGTAGCGCTGGAATCCGGCGAATTTACCGCGGCGGTGCAAGCGGATCAGCAGCTGGCGCAGCAACTTGGCATCAAGGGCGTGCCGGCACTGTTGTTGCGCCGCAGCGATCAGTCGCAGCAGCAGGCCAAGCTGGTCAGCGGCGCACAGCCGTTCCCGCTGCTGGCGCGACTGGTCGAAGAGATACTGAGCGAGGTCAACGATTGATATCGATGCGGCGCCGGTTCAGGCTTCCGCTTCCGGCATCTGCGGTTGCAACATGTCTGCCGGCCGTACCCATTGGTCGAATTGCTCTGCCGTGACATAGTGCAGCGCCAGCGCCGCCTGGCGTAACGACGTGCCGTGCCGGTGTGCGTGTTTGGCGATCTCCGCCGCCCGGTCGTAGCCTATGTGCGGTGCCAGCGCCGTTACCAGCATCAGTGAGCTCTCCAGCAATTCGGCAATGCGCTCGCGCCGGGCCTCGATGCCGCTGACGCAATGTTGCTCGAAACTGCGCATGCCGTCGCCCAGCAGGCGGATGCTTTGCAGCAGATTGTGCGCAATCAGCGGTTTGAACACATTCAACTCGAAATTGCCGCTGGCCGCACCAATCGCCAGCGCCACGTCATTGCCCTGTACCTGGCAGCACAACATGGTTAGCGCTTCGCACTGGGTCGGATTGACCTTGCCCGGCATGATCGAGCTGCCCGGTTCGTTTTCCGGAATACCGATCTCGCCCAGCCCGCAGCGCGGGCCGGATGCCAGCCAGCGGATGTCGTTGGCGATTTTCATTAGCGCCACCGCCAGCGTCTTCAGCGCGCCATGCAGCGCAACCAGCGGCTCGTGCGCCGCCAGTGCCGCGAATTTGTTAGCCGCCGAGGTAAACGGCAGCCCACTGATCTGCGCCAGCTCCGCCGCCACGCGTGCGCCGAATTGCGGATGAGTGTTGAGCCCGGTGCCGACTGCGGTGCCGCCGACCGCCAGCGGGTACAGCGCCGGCAGCGTTGCGGCAATCGCGCTGTCGGCATGCTGCAACTGCGTCGCGTAGCCAGAAAACTCCTGTCCCGGTGTCAAAGGCGTGGCGTCCTGCAGGTGGGTGCGGCCGATCTTGACAATAGCGTCGAATGCCCGCGATTTGGCTGCCAGCGTGTCGCGCAGTTGGTGCAATGCGGGCTGCAGCGATTGCACCGCGGCCTGTGCGGCGGCGTAATGCATCGCGGTGGGAAAGATGTCGTTCGACGACTGGCCGAGATTCACCTCGTCGTTCGGGTGCACCTTGCGCTGCTCGCCGCATTCGCCGCCGAGCAGCTCCGAAGCGCGGTTGGCCAGCACTTCGTTGACGTTCATATTGGTCTGTGTGCCGGAGCCGGTCTGCCACAGCGACAACGGAAATTCATGCGCATGCCGGCCACGCAGCACTTCGGCCGCCGCCGCACGAATCGCCTTGGCCTTGTCCGACGCTAACAAGCCAAGCTCGCAATTGACCCTGGCGCAGGCGGATTTGATCGTCACCAGCGCCAGCACCAGTTCCATCGGCATGCGTTCGTCGGAAATCGCGAAATGCTGCAGCGAGCGCTGTGTCTGCGCACCCCACAGCCGGTTGGCCGGCACTTCAATCGTGCCGAACGAATCGCGTTCGCTGCGTTTGCCGCCCATGCCGTCCTCCGTGCTGGAGTTGCGCTGCTTTCAGCATAGCGCCGAATGGCTGGCGGCGGCTACTTGCCTTCCAGGGCCGCGCTGCTGGCGCGTTGCAGGCTCAGCGTGAATTCGACGCCATCGGCCAGATTGCTGGCACCGATGGTGCCGCCCATTTTGGCCATATAGGTTTTGGCGACGAACAAGCCCTGACCACGATTGCCATTGGCGGCGGCATCCTGCTGGTCGGACACGCCATATTCGAAAATCCGCTCGATCAGCTCCGCTGCGATATTCGGCCCGACATTGCGGATGCCGATGCGGCAGGCGCTTTCGTCGGCCGATAGAACGATGTGGATTGCGCTGCCGGGAGTGCGGTAGCGGTCGGCATTGCGCAGCACGTGGGTGACCACGTCTTCCAGCGAATATTCGTCGGCACGCGCGGCCAGCGGGCCATCCACGCCGCTTAGTTCGACCCGGTCGATGCCGACACACGGCGCATTGGCGGCAACATTCAACAGGAAGGCGTGGATATCCAGCACGCCCACCTGCAGATTGGTCGACTGGAATGCCTCGCTCGGCGACGCCTGCCCATACAGCACGCGGATTGCCTGCTGCATGCGGCTGATGTAGCGGTGGCTCGGGTCGTCCGGCGTGCCGTGCAGTGCCAGCAGCGATTGCAGCGGCGACATGATCTCGTGGCCGACCGCATGCCACATGTCCTTTTCCTGTTCGGCGCGGATGTGTTCGCGTGCGATGTCGTCTTTTACCCGCAACAGCAGGTCGTACAGGCCGGTGGCCAGCACGCCGAGTTCGTCTGCGCCGCGCAGATCGGCCAGATTGCTGTGGTCCGGGCCGTCGCTGCCTTGCATACTGCGCGAAATCGCGGCGGCACGGCGGGTGAGTACGGTGATGCGGCGGATGATGCCGATCTCGATCAGCAGCCAGGCGAGGCAGATCGCTGCCAGCATCGCACCGACAAACCACGACACACGCGTGGCGACCACGCTCAGCGATTTGTTGACGCTACGGATATCGCCGTGCAGTTGCAGCTGATACACGCCCACCGCGGTGCTGATGCGTTCGCTGGCCTGGATCGGCGCATCGTAGCCGTCCACCGGCAGGCGGCGGATCAACCGGCTGATCAGGCGCGATGAATCTTCCGGCTGTGCTTCGCTGCCGCTCAGCGCAATCAGCGGCCTGCCATCGGCCTTGCCGATCTGCAGCGTCTCACCCGGCAGCAACAGCGGTGCCAGATCCGCCAGCGAGAACGGTGCAGTCGCGTCCTTGCTGTCGCTGTCGAGCAGCACCTGACCATCGCCCGGCGCCAACACCTGCAAATGCACACGCATCTGCTCCAGATCGGCTGGCGGCCACACCGGCAGCGGCTTGCGGAACAAGGCATCGCGCAATACCGCCACCGGCAGGCGGATCGAGAAAAATGCGCGCCGGTCGCATGCACCGGCTGGCTGCTGTGGCTGCGCGCAATCGGGCTGCTGCCATAGCCAGCCGCGGAAGTCCCGCTCCGGTTTGCCCAATGGCATGCCGTTGTCGCTTTCGGCAAAGCCGGTGAGCCGGCCGCGATTCGGCAGCGCGCTGCCATTGGCGACATCGACAAGGGTTTCGTACGGCGCCAGCCAGCGGTACTGTTGGTCGCGCAGCGCCACCTGTACCCGGATGCGGTGTGCCACTGAAAGATCGCCGACGCCGCGCGGGTGCGGCTGCAGCGGGCCGGCGACAAAACTGCCGGCGAGGTAGATGAAACCGCCGGCCCACGGATTGTTGCCGATTGCCACGCACACCGAGCCGTAGTCCTTGTACTGCACTTGGCAACCGGCCATTTCCACTGCCTGCTGCACCTTGGTCTGGTCGTCGAAATCGATTGCTGCGAACGGCAATAGCAGCGGGTGCAGTGGCGTGACGGCCTGCCTGCCGCTGGACGGATTGAGCAGCGCCAGTTGTCCGGCCGGATGGCGCAGCTTGGCGACGATCTGCTCGATGGTCTTGGCAAAACTGGCCCGGTAGGTGCGGTAGCTGCGCTGCTTTTCCTCCTGCAGCACGTAGATGGCGAGCATCAGCGTCGCCAGTGCCAGCAGCAGGAACGCCAGCCGGAACAGCAGCCGCAGCCGGTACGGGGCAAGGCTCGGCAGTCGCATCAGCGTGGGGCTCCGGGCTGCGCTTCGGCCCAGCGGAAGCCGCGCATCGGCACGTTTTCGATGCAGTCGAACTGCGGGTTGAGTTCGCGGAACGCATCGCGGATGGTGCTGATGTGCTTGCGGATGTTGTCGCGATTGCGGCCGCTTTTCACCACCTGGAACAGCTCGTCGTACGACACAACCTGGCCGCGCCGCTGGTACAGCGTGTCCAGAATGCGCTGCGCGGTCAGCGGCAGGTTGACGCGCTGGCCGCGCCACAGCGGCGTGTTCTGCCGCAGCGGATCGAGCGACAGCTCGCTGCCGCTGGCTTCCGGCGTTGCCGGCCTGGCCGGCTGGCGGTCACGCGTCGCGCGCAGGATGTCGAGGAAGGTATCGAT
>CALMFQ010000330.1 GCA_937863215.1 uncultured Pseudomonadota bacterium | reverse complement strand
AAATGCAGGGCTACCCGCAGGATTTTCAGCAAGCGCAACAGGAACATCGGCGGGCGGCTCTTCAGTTATGCGGTGGTGTGGGATGCGAGCCGGGCGAGGCGTTTTTCCAGTCGTTCGACGTCGTTGCGCAGGGTATCGACCTCGGTGCTGAATCGCTCGATTGCAGCGCGCTTGGCGATCAGCGGCTGTTCCTCGGTCCAGTGTTCGACCAGGTTTTCCGCCAGGTTCTGCAACCACTGGCCGCGCTGGCCGAACAGCGCGCGGCCGGCCTGCGCCAGCCGGTTGGCGGCAACGTCGCCGACCAGCCGCGACAGGTCTTCCTCGGCATCCCACTGTAGCTTGAGCAATGCCTTGCCCAGTTCGGCGGCGAAATCGCTGTCGCCGCTGATGTGGATTTCGCGCAGTGCCGCTTCGTCGTGCAGCAGCAGCCGTGGCGCCACCAGTAGCGGGATGCGCAGTGTTGCGGCCGGTTCGTCGCTGCTGGCCTGCAGCAGGCCGTCGCAGCCGATTACGAAACAGATGTCGTGTGGTGGCAGCAGTAGCCGGCCGACCTTGCCTGCCTGAGCGGCGAGGCTGCGGCAAAGTTGCGGCTGCTGCGCCAGCAGGTGGTTGAGCGTGGCGACCGAAAGACGATTAAGCATGGCCGGCGGCGCTCAGAACTTGTAGCCCTTGTGCAGCGCGACCACGCCGGCGGTCAGGTTGTGGTAATCGACGCGATCGAAGCCGACATCCAGCATCAGTTGTTTCAGTTCTTCCTGCGACGGGTGCATGCGGATCGATTCGGCCAGGTATTTGTAGCTGTCCGCATCGTTGGCCACCAGCTTGCCCATCAGCGGCAGTGCCTTGAACGAATACAGGTCGTAGGCCGGTTTGAGCGGCTCCCACACTTTGGAGAATTCCAGTACCAGCAGCCGGCCGCCCGGCTTCAGCACGCGCAGCATCTCTTTCAGCGCCGCATCCTTGTGCGTCATGTTGCGCAGGCCGAATGCAACCGTGACGCAATCGAAATATTCGTTCGGGAACGGCAGCTTTTCCGCATCGCATTGCGCCACCGGCAGGATCACGCCCTTGTCGAGCAGGCGGTCGCGGCCGACGGTGAGCATCGAGCTGTTGATGTCGGTCAGCCATACCTGGCCCTTGGGGCCGACGCGCTTGGCGAACGCCAGCGACAGGTCGCCGGTACCACCGGCAATATCCAGCACCCGCTGGCCTTCGCGCACACCGCTTTGCTCGATGGCGAAAATCTTCCATACGCGATGCAGACCGGCCGACATCAGGTCGTTCATGATGTCGTATTTCTGCGCCACCGAATGGAATACCTCGGCGACTTTATGCGCCTTTTCCGATTCGGCTACGTTGGTGAATCCAAAATGGGTTTGCTTGTCCATGAGTCACATCTTTCATTCGCGGCTGGCGCCGGCTGCGGCCAGGCGTGCCAGATAGTCCTGCCAGTTGCGCTGCTGTTCGCGCCCCAGCCGGTACAGATAATCCCAGGAATACAGGCCGGAATCGTGGCCGTCGTCGAATACCAGCTTCACAGCATAGTTGCCGACTGGCTGGATGTCCTTGATGCTGACGTGTTTTTTGCCGGTCTGCAGTTGTGCCTGATCCGGCGAATGGCCGCGTACCTCGGCCGAGGGCGAAAACACGCGCAGGTATTCGAAGTCGAGCGTGAAGCGGGCGCCATCGTCAAAGCTGATTTCCAGCTGGCGCGATTGCCGGTGCAGCTTGATTTCGCTCGGAATCGGGGTGGTGGGGGTCAAACCGGCCATGGATGTATATGCGGGAGGCTGGAGGCGGCATTTTATCAAATCCGTCCGGCGGCCGCGCAACAATTGACTGCAGGAAGTCGCAGGCAGGCGGGGGCTTTTCATTTTTGTGTAACAATTGTTTCTTAAGCTCGCAACATTGCTTTCAATCTCAGAGAGATAACAACGATGCCTGCAAACATACTGTTGGTCGAGGATGAACCGGCGATTCAGGAGCTGATTGCCTTCAATCTCGAAATGGCTGGCCATCACGTGTTGCGGGCAGATTCTGCCGAACACGGATTGACGCTGGTGAAAAATGCGCTGCCGGATCTGGTGCTGCTGGACTGGATGCTGCCGGGCGCCTCGGGAGTGGATTTTACCCGCCGCCTGCGCAGCGACGAGCGTACCCGGACGGTGCCGATCATCATGCTGACCGCGCGTTCGGAAGAGCCGGACAAGATTGCCGGGCTGGAAAGCGGTGCCGACGACTACATCACCAAACCGTTCAGCCCGCGTGAACTGGTGGCACGGATCAAGGCAGTATTGCGTCGCCGTGCGCCGCAGATGACCGACGATGTGGTTGACGTCAAGGGTTTACGGCTCGATCCGGCAACCCACCGGGTGATGGCCGACAGCAAGCCGCTCGATCTGGGGCCGACCGAGTTCCGCCTGCTGCATTTCTTCATGACCCACCCGGAGCGCGTGCATTCGCGTTCGCAGCTGCTGGATCAGGTCTGGGGCGATCACGTGTTCGTCGAGGAGCGCACCGTCGATGTGCACATCCGTCGCCTGCGTTCGGTGCTGGAGCCATCCGGCCATGCCGATCTGATCCAGACCGTGCGCGGCTCGGGCTACCGTTTTTCCACCCAGCCCTGATTTCGGCGCGGAAAACCTCCGCTCCCGCAGCGCACTGTTGCGGGGTTCCCAATTCTCGTTGCTGAAAGTTTGCAGGTTAATCAATTGTCGTCATTCTGGATTCGATCGCTTGCAACCTTGCTGGTAGCCGGTCTGCTGTCGCTGGTGATGTGGCCGTTCTTTGGCCCGGTGGGGGCGCTGGTGCTGTTCTGCCTGCTGCTGTTCGGCATCCTCGGCTTCCATCTGCGCCAGATCGCGCGGCTGGTGTACTGGGTGCAGCATCCGTCACTGGATACGGTGCCGGAGACATTCGGTTCGTGGGAGCTGGTGTTCAATCATCTGTACCAGATGGTGCGCGAGCAGACGCGCAGTCAGCAGAAGCTGACCAATGCGCTGGATCGCTTTGTCAGCGCCGGCGAGGCGATGCCGGACGGAGTGGTGGTGCTGAACGAGAAGAACCGCATCGAATGGTGCAATCCGGTGGCGATGCGCCAGCTCAATCTCGACCGGCGCAAGGATATCGGCCAGCAGATCAGCTATCTGGTGCGCTCGCCGGATTTTGGCGAATATCTGCAGCGGCAGGATTTCAGCCAGCCGCTGTCGCTGCGCGCCGGACGCAATCAGGAGCTGCTGCTGTCGGTGCAGCTGGTGCCGTTCGATGTGTCGCGCAAGCTGCTGATCAGCCGCGATGTCACGCAGCTGGAGCGGGTGCAGACCGTGCTGCGTGACTTTGTCGCCAATGTTTCGCACGAATTGCGTACGCCGTTGACCGTGGTGGGCGGCTTCCTCGAAACCCTGCTCGATCTGGAAGATCCCGACCCGGCGGCGTTGCGCCGCTACATGCAGATGATGCAGGCGCAGACCGAGCGGATGAAGCGGTTGGTGGAAGACCTGCTGACTCTGTCGCGGCTGGAGAGCAACGCGCATTCCGCGCCGGAAGAGCGCATCAATATGCCGGCACTGCTGCAAAGTCTGCTGGTGGAAGCGCAGGGGTTGAGCCAGGGGCGCCATCAGATCGAGCTGGCCGCGACTGGCGACAGCTGGCTGGTGGGCAGCGCCGATGAGCTGCACAGCGCTTTCGGCAACTTGATCAGCAACGCCGTGCGCTATACGCCGGAGGGCGGAATGATCCGCCTGGCCTGGGCGAGCGATCGGAACGGCGGGCTGTTCTCGGTCACCGATTCCGGCATCGGCATCGAAGCCAGGCATATCTCGCGCCTGACCGAGCGCTTCTACCGCGTCGATCGTGGCCGTTCGCGCGAAACCGGCGGCACCGGGCTTGGCCTGGCGATCGTCAAGCATGTACTGGCGCGCCATCAGGCCACGCTGGAAATCTCCTCCGAGCCGGGGCGTGGCAGCCGCTTTGCGGTGCGCTTCCCGGCGCAGCGTCTGATTTCGGCACCGCTGGCGGTGTGAGTCCTGCAGCGCCCGGCGTGAGCGTGAATATGTCAAAATGACCGATTATCCTCACGCGACTGCAGGTTACCGATGCGCATCAATCGTTCCTCCCTTGCTCCGCTGGCGATAGCGCTGGCGGCATCGCTGGCCGGTTGCGGCCAGCGCGAGCAGCAGGCGGCTTCGCTGCAGCAGGCACAGACGGCACTGGCGGCAAAGCAATACCAGTCCGCCGGCATTGCGCTCAAATCCTACCTGCAGACCAAACCGGACGATGCCGAGGCACGCTTTCTGCTCGGCCAGACGCTGCTGGCAGCAAGCGATCCGGTCTCGGCCGAGAAACAGTTGCACAAGGCGCTCGAACTCGGTTACCCGCGTGAGCGACTAGAGCCATTGCTGGCGCAGGCATTGATCGAACAGGGCGAATTCCGGCGGCTGCTGCAGGAGATCGATGCGCGGCGCGTCACCGACCGCGCCGCGCAGGCGCAGGTGCAGGCGTATCTGGGGCGGGCTTCGTTGGGCATCGGCGAAGTGGAGCAGGCGCAACGGCAATTTGCCGAGGCACTCAAGCTCAGTCCCGGCTTGCCGGCGGCGCGCCTTGGTACGGTGCGGGTACAGCTTGCCAAAGGCGAGGCAGAGGGGGCCAAACAGGCGCTGGATGAATTGCTGACTGTGTCGCCGGAGCTGGACGAGGCGTTGAAACTTCGTGCCGGCCTGTTGCGCACGCGCGGTCAGTTGCCGGCTGCTGTCGCAGATTACCGCAAGGCGTTGGCGCTCAAACCCGACGATGTCACTGCGCGTGCCGATCTGGCGCTGCTGCTGGTGGCGTTGCAGGATATCGATGCGGCAAAAAAGCAGTTGGCAGAATTGAAGCAGCGCAGCCCGCAGTCGCTTGCGGCCAATTATCTGCAGGCATTGCTGGCCTACCGTGCCGGCCAGTACGATGAGGCGCGTAAATACGCCGACATCGCGCTGACTGGCGATCCTGGCCATTTGCCGGCATTGTTCCTGGCCGCCGCCAGCGATTATCAGCTGCAGGATTATTCGCGTGCCGAAACCCGTTTGCGCCAGGTACTGGACAAGAGCCCGATGCATTTCCCGGCGCAGAAGCTGCTGACTGCCACCTATCTGCGCCTCGGCCAGCCCAATCGTGCGGCAAGAATCCTGCCCTACCTGCTGCGCCCGGGATTGGAGGACGACGCCAATCTGGCGGCGCTGGCCGGCGAGGTATTCCTGCGCAATCGGGATTTCCAGAGCGCCGAGCTATTCTTTACTCATTCGGCACGACTCGATCCCGATAGCACTGACAAACGCACCGCACTGGCAATGGCCAGGCTGGGCGAAGGCAAGGGCGAGCAGGCGTTGGGCGAGCTGCAGCAGCTTGCCGGCAGCGGTAAGTCTCCTGCTGCCGGGCGCCTGCTGGTGCAGCAGTTGTTGCGCCAGGGGCGGCCGGATCAGGCTCTCGCGATGGCGCAGAAAATCGTTGCGGCAGCACCGCAGCAGGCCGACAGCCACTATCTGCTGGCTGCGGTGCTGTTCGGTATGGGCGACAAGGCGGCAGCGCAGGCAGAGCTGGATCAGTGCCTCAAGCTCGATCTGTTCCATGTGCCCACGCTGCAGACTCTGGCCAGTCTGGATCTGGCGGCCAAGCAGCCGCAGCGTGCCATCCAGCGCTACCAGGACTTGCTGGCCAAGCGCCCGGCCGACCCGCAGCTGCTGCTGGCACTGGCACGGCTGCAGCGCAAGCAGGGTGCTGCGCCGGATGCCGTATTGAAACTGCTGGAGCGTGCCGTGAATGCCAATCCCGAGGCGATCGACGCTTATCTGGACATGGCTGCCGCGCAGCTTGACTTCGGCATGCCGAAAGAGGCCGAGGCCACGCTGCAGAAAGGCCTGGCACACAAGCGCAATCACCCGCAATTGCTGGATCGTCTGGCGTTGGCGCAATACAGCCAGGGCGATCTGGAGCGTGCCATCACTACCTTGTTTACCCTGGTCGAAGCCGATCGAACCAATGTCGTGGCGATATATGCGCGTATTGCCGAATTGCAGACCGCCAACCGCAAACCGGCGATGGCGCTGCAGACCCTGCACAAGGCGCTGGCGCTCACGCCACAGTCGGTGCCGCTGCAGCTGGCCTATGCGCGCAATCTGCTCGCTGTCGGCCGACCGACCGATGCGCTGGCGCTGGCGCGTCGCCTGCAGCAAAAAGCCGGTGCCGCCGCTGTGCCGGGGTGGGTGCTGGAGGGCGATATCAATGCTGCGCGTGGCGAGTGGGAGGCCGCGCTGGCCAGCTATCGTGCGGCACAGCAGCGTGGCGAAAATAGTGAAATCGTAGTGCGGCTGCACCGCAGTCTGTCCATGTTGGGCAAGACAGACGAAGCGCAGCGCCTGAGCAACGAGTGGCTGAAGAAATCGCCTTC
>CALMFQ010000329.1 GCA_937863215.1 uncultured Pseudomonadota bacterium | reverse complement strand
GCTTCGTCAGGATCAGGCCGGTACTGCCATTTTGCCGCGGGCATTCGTTTCCATCATCTGCCGTGTGCTGATTCCCTGCAGCTGCTCCAGCCCGGCCTCTTGCGCCGGCGGAATGTGGCTCATCGCGTGTTCCGCCAGTGCGGTAATCGTCAGGCTCGGGTTGACGCCCAGGTTGGCGCCGAGAATGCTGCCGTCGCAGATGTACAGGTTCTGGTAGCCGAATACGCGGCAACGATAGTCCACTACGCCGCGTGCCGGGCTGTCGGCGATTGCCGCACCGCCCATGCAGTGTGCGGTGGTCGGGATGTTGAAAATCATCTCGGTGGTGGTGGTGGCGTTGACGCCGCCCAGCTTCGGCACCTGTTCTTCCATGAACTTGTTGACTTGCGGAATGAATGCCGGGATCGGTTTGCCGGTGGTGCGCAGCATGCGGCGCAACGGGAAGTACCACGGGCGTTCCAGTTTCATGTCGAGATGGCCGTCGAGCGTCTGCATGCACAGCATGATGATGGTCTGTTTGGCGAAGCCGAACGGGATATGCGCCTTGACGAACTCCACCGGGTGGCGAACCATCGTTCCCAGCCACGAGAACACGCGTGGCATGCTGCCGCGGTGACGGCCCATCAGCGTGACCAGCAGGCCGGTAAAATCGTTGCCTTCGCGGAAACGCACTGCCTCGATGTGGGTGTGCTGGTCGATGTGGATGCTGGAGCCGATTGCCACACCCTTGGACATATCGTATTTGCCGCCGCGGAAGCGCGCGCCGATCAGCGATTCGGAGTTGGTGCGCACCTGCTTGCCCAGCGCATTGCTGATGTTCGGCAGGTTGCCATCCTGTTTCTGCTTGAACAGCAACTCCATGGTGCCGAGCGAGGATGCGGAAAAAATCACCGAGCGGGCACGCACGCTACGGCGATTGCGATTGAACCAGTTGGTCGAGCTTTCGATGGTGATTTCATAGCCATCGCTGCCGTCTTCCTTGCCGTTCAACGGCTTCACCGCAGTTACGCGAGTCTGTTCGAATACCTGGGCGCCGCGCTTTTCGGCGAAATACAGGTAATTCAGATCCAGCGTATTCTTGGCGCCAACTTTGCAGCCGACCATGCAGCCACCGCAACCGGTACAGCTGGAGCGCTCCGGGCCTGCGCCGTTGAAATACGGATCGGCGTAGGTTTCGCCGCCGGGGCCGCCTTTCGGGTCGAAGAAAGTTGCAACACGGGTGGGCTTGAAAGTGTGGCCGACACCGGCGTTTTCCGCCATTTGTTTCAGTACCAGATCGGCATCGCCCATGATCTGGTTGTCCACCACGCCGAGCATTTTTTGCGCCGCGGCAAAGTGTGCCGGCATGACCTTGTTCCAGTCCTGCGCCGCTGCCCACGAACCTTCCTGCCACACGCTGTCCGGCGGCACCAGCAGTGTGTTGCCGTAGGTGATCGAACCGCCGCCGACGGCATTGCCGCACACCACCAGCATATGGCGGAAAAAGCGGATATTGAAGAACCCCTGCATACCGAGCGACGGGCGCCACAGGTATTTGCGCGGGTTCATATTGGTTTCGGGGAAATCTTCCTTGTTCCAGCGTTTGCCCTGTTCCATCACGGCAACGCTGTAACCTTTTTCGGTCAGGCGACAAGCGGATACGCTGCCGCCGAATCCCGATCCGACGATGACAAAATCAAAATCGAAACGGCTGTCGTTATTATGTTTGTTCATCTGCGTTTGTCTCCTCAATACTGCCTTGGCCCGGTCGGAATGACTTGGGGCGTGTTCCAGAACTCCGCAGATCCTTGTCCGGATTTATAACTTCGTTTTATTCGAAAGTATTTAGACCATGGGCTGCGATGGCGCCAATAGAATCTGCTTATCGCTACGAGCTTCGGGATTGAAGGAGCTGGTAATTGTTCGCCAGCTTGCCGGGGTCGCGGTAAAATTGACTGTCAGTCAATTTGTATCGACTTCAAATAGCTAATCGAAACAGTAACATGGTTGTTTACGAGATCACATGTGACAGATGTCACACGTTTGAGGGGCGCTTTCGCAGTGCTGCGGACTACGCATTGCAACTGCAGCAAGGGCTGCTGGCCTGCCCGGTTTGCAGCAGCGTTAAATTGCGGCAGCGGCTGGCGCCGGAGCCGATCATGCTGCCGTGCACTGTCGAAGCCGTGCCGGCTCCGGGCGAACTGGGCCCCTGGTTGCAGCAGTTGCGCGATTGCCTGCAGGTGTTTGAGGATGCCATGGCAGAGCCGGTTGCCACGCCGCTGGCCATTGACGATACCGACGATTCGTTCGCCAGGCCGATGGGGCCGGACGATATCTGTCATTGATGCGCCGGTAGCAGCACCCGCAGGTCGGCGCGCATATACACAGCATCGACACCGTAACGGCCGGGGAAACCCGCTGCGGCGTCGCTGGCGACGCCGGTTGCAC
>CALMFQ010000328.1 GCA_937863215.1 uncultured Pseudomonadota bacterium | reverse complement strand
CACGTCGATCAACTGCTGCGAATGATCGAGGAAATCCGGCCGGGTGAATTTTTCCGTGGTCGGCGCGGTAGTGTAATCGAGGGTTTTGGCGGGAGAAATGACCAGCAGCATCGGCACGTTCTTCAATATTAAAGCGTGCGTATTGTACCTTTTCCGGCGGCAGAATCGGGTAACGGCGGCACCGGCTGCCCGGCCAGTGCCGCAGACCGGTCAGCGCAGGCTGAGCGGCCCCCAGATGCTGTCGTAGACGTGCACCGAGCCGGTGGCGCCGGTGGCCAGCAGCGTGGTCTGGCGATGCGTGACCAGCACTTTGCCATCGTCGCTGAGCGTAACCGACGACGGCAGCGTCGGATCGGTGAGCTTGGCGGCGTCTTCGCTGCCGTCCTCCTTCACGTGCACCACCCGGCCGCCCATGTAGTCGGCGATCAGGAAGCCGTCGTTGACCAGCACAAAATCGTCGAGGAAATCCCACGAGCTGTACAGCGGCTTGCCGTTGCTCAGGCTGCTGCTGCCGACATCGTAGCGATACAGCTGCGACAGGCCGACGTAGCTGAACGGGTTGAGCGTGACATAGAGCTTGCCGTTGCTGAACTTGACGCCATTGGCCTTGCAGCCGAAGAAGTTGTGGATCGTGCTCTGCCCGGCCAGCGCATTGTTGCCGGACAGCGTCAGCTTGACGATCTTGCCCGGCAGCAGCGGCGCACCGTGATCGGCCAGATACAGATTGCCGTTGCCATCGTTGGTCAGCCCGTTGGCCAGCGCCACGCCGCTGATATAAGCCCCCTTCGGCAGCGTGACTTCGGAAAAAGCCGGTGCCCGGTCGCCGCTGTTGAGTACGAACAGGTGAACGCCGGCCTTGTTGGTGCAGATGCTGTAGACATACTGGCCCATGGCGGTCATGCCGCCGAAGGTGCAGCCGTCGGCACGCTCGTTATTCTGGAACGTCACGGCAGCCTTGCTCGACTGCCAGTTGCTGCCGCTGCCGGACAAGGCGTAGATCGCACCGTCGGTGCTGACGTAAACCTTGCCGTTGGCCTTGGCCATGTTTTCCGGAAATGTGACGTTGGTCAGCGCTGCCGCCAGATCGGCAGCGTGGGTAGCGATGGCGGCCAAACTCAGCGCGAGCGCCAGCGGCACTCGTTTGAGCGCACAGGTCATGGTGTTTCTCCTCAGTATTTTGCTTTTGTGTAATCAAGCGAAAATTTCATTTCGCCCGACGATTATTTGAGCAAATACTCGAAAAAAATACAACCATATACGCCAAAAGGATTTTATGTCCGTCTACGGTGGCAGGCAGGCGTGCGGAGAGGCGTCAACACAGGCGACCGCGCAGCAACTGCGCCAGCGGCCAGTTGCCCGGATTTTCCCGCGCCTGCCGCGTTGCGGCGTCAGCCGGCGACTGTCGCCGGGCGGCAGATTTTGCCGCCGGCGGCAACGCACCGTCGTGGCGCGCAGCCGTAACCAGATCGAACCCGAGTGCGCGGCGCATTTGCTGTTCCAGAGTGGTAGCCATGATGATCCTCCCCGACCGGCGGTCGCTGGCACCGGCAGTGCGGCGCCTGATATTGACGATATCGGCAACGGTACGCCACAACTTTATCCGCGGCGCAGCGGCTACCGATACACAAGCAACGGCTATGCCCGGCTTGCGGATGACAGGCCCAGGCGCAACATCGGCACGCCGCCGACCGCCGGCAAAGCCAGACGGAAGCGCAATCATTTCGCCATATTCACTGTGTATCGTTGGCCGATTGCCACAGGAGCCGACGATGCGGGTATTGATGATTTCCGATGTGTATTTTCCGCGCGTGAACGGCGTCTCGACGTCGATCCGTACCTTTCGCGGCGCGCTGCGCGAGCAGGGAGTGGAAACCACGCTGGTGGCGCCGCATTATCCGCAACAGACGGAACCGGGCGATCCGGTGATCCGGGTCGATGCGCGCTATCTGCCGTTCGACCCGGAAGACCGGCTGATGCGTTACCGGCAGCTGCGCCGCACCTTGCGCCAGCTCGATCCGGAAAGCTACGACCTGATCCACATCCAGACGCCGTTCGCAGCGCACTATGCCGGCGTTGCCGCCGGCCGCCGCTACCGCAAACCGCTGGTGACCACCTATCACACGCTGTTCGCCGAATACATCCACTGCTACGCACCGTGGCTGCCGGGCGGCGTCGGGCGCAAGCTGGCGCAGAAGCTGTCGCGCCGTCAGTGCAATGCGGTGAATATGGTGATCGCGCCTTCGAACATCATGCACAACACGCTGCGCGACTACGGCGTGAGCAGCCGCATCGAAGTGGTGCCGACCGGGCTGCCGCTGCAGCATTTCCGCCACGGCAACGGCGCAGCGTTTCGCCAGCAATACGGTATTGCCGCCAACCGGCCGGTGGCGCTGTATGTCGGGCGCGTGGCACATGAAAAGAATCTGCCGCTGCTGCTGCAGATGATGCAGCTATTGCAGCAGCGCCATCCCGAGCTGTTGCTGCTGATCGCCGGCGAAGGCCCGGCACTGCCTGGCCTGCAACGCCAGGCGGCAAAGCTCGGCCTGCAGCAACGGGTACAGTTCGTCGGCTATCTCGACCGCCGTCACGGGCTGGTCGATTGTTATCACGCCGCCGATGTATTCGTGTTTCCTTCGGTGACCGAAACGCAGGGACTGGTACTGCTGGAGGCGCTGGCCTGCGGCAAGCCGGTGGTGGCGGTACCGGCGATGGGCGCGGCGGAAATCGTGCTCGCCGGCAAGGGCGCGGTGCCGGTCGAAGCCAACCCGGCGGCGTTTGCCAATGCCGTGTCGCGGCTGCTGGCAATGCCCGGCATACATGGCCAGATGGCGCAGCAGGCGCGCCTCTGGGCCGATGAATGGTCGGACCGCGCCACCGCGGCACGGCTGAAACGGCATTACCAGAGTCTGCTGGAAGCATGAAAACCGATCCCGGCAGGTGTGGCGGAGCGTCAGCCGTCGGACGGCACCGTGGCAGTCGCCGGCACGCCGCGCACCACTGCGAACGTGCCGCTGGCGCGCATCACCAGCCGCTCGCCCACCTTCAGCCGGCAATCGGCAAAACCGAGCCGGCTGCCGACACGCAGGATTTCCACCTGCGCCTCCAGCCATTCGCCGAGTTTTGCCGGCGCGAGAAACTCGGATGACAGATTGGCCGTCACCATCGGCAGCGGCGGATGGTGCGACTGCGACAGGTTCAAGCCGAGCGCGGTATCCGCCAGCGTCAGCAACATGCCGCCGTGGGCATTGCCGTGCAGATTCAGGTGATGCGGCTGGATGCGGATGCCGATCAGCAAGATATTGTCGGCATGGCGTGCGTACAGCGGCCCGAACTGCAGCACGAACGGGCTGCCGAGCGCCAGCGGCTGAAAGCCGGCCGGGATAGCGGCGGCCTCAGCGGCCATAGGTATGGTCCAGATAGCTAACGATATCGGCCGATTCGAACATTTCGACGCCGGTATTCGGGTCGATCAGGAACGGCACCTGTACCTTGCCGTATTTCTTCAGAAACTCATCGCGCTTGCTGTTCGGCAGCGGCTTGTATTTGCCCGGCTTGATGCGCATGGCCGCCGGCCCCATGTCGGCCCACTGCTGCTTGCCCAGATTGATCAGCCGGTATGGCAGCTCCAGCTGGCACAGGCGCTCGCGCACCAGCCGCGCAAACGGGCTGGATTCGAAGCTGTACAGCACCAGCGGCTCTTCCGGCTCGCGCGATGCAACCGCGTCCAGCTTGCCGGTGAGGCGCACCGCCGAAGCCAGGCCGGCGCGCAGCATGCCGGATAGCGACGGCAACATCGCCGCCGGTGCCGGAATGCCGCGATATTGCAGGAACAGGTATTCGATGATCTGGCGCGAACCGCGGCTGCCGAAATCGATGTTCGGGTCGTACAGGTAGGGCACCTGCTTGCCGCCGGACAAGGCGTACAGATCGTTGGCGAAGCGGTTGCCCTTGGTCGGACACGGAATGATCGACACGTCCAGATTCAGCTCGGTCAGCGCCTCGCGCACCAGCCGGCATTCCGCATCGTCCTCGCGATCGAACAGCATCAGTGCGCGTTGCGGCAGCTGCACCGCCTTGCTGCCGCTGGTGCCGCGCCAGCCGCGCACGGTGGATGCAGCGGTGGAAAGAAGTACGTCAAACAGGTGATTCATGATGCAGTCTTTCGCGTATGGGATTACCCGCGAGTATCGCAGGACTCACGCGGCCTGGGTAGTGCTGCGCTGCAGCAAACGCTGGATCATGCGGTGAATCTGCTCTGCCGCCTGCTGCGGGTGCTCCAGCGGAAACAGATGCCCGCCATCGAGCCGGCGGCAAACGATGCCGTGATTGCGCTGCATGTTGCGGACGTCGAAGCCGTTCACCAGATGCGAATCGCGCCCGCCGAGAAAGCCGGCCGGCACCTGCAGCTTGCGCCGGTAGGCCGGATAGGTATGCGGCAGATGACAATAGATCAGGTATTCGATTTCCGGATTGAACAGCAGCCGCACCCCGCCTTCGGCATTGGGCACGGTGCAGTTGCGCGCGTAATCGCGCAGGCAGTCGGCATCGAAATGACGGAACAACGGCTTGCCGCGGAAATAGCTCACCGCAGCCTCGGCCGACTCCCACTCGCGCCGCCGCGCGCGGCAGGCTCCGGCCGGGGTGATGCGCTCCATCACGCCGAAACGCTTGGCCACTGCCAGCATGGTCGATTTCATGTGGCCCATGATCGGCGAATCGAGCAGCACGATTGCCTTGAACAGATCCGGCCGGCGCAGCGCGGTAAAGAACGACAGAAAGCCGCCGAGCGAATGCCCGACCGCGATCACCGGCCGATCGTAATGCTGCTCCATGTACAGGATCAGCTCCTCGATCAGGTTCGGCCAGCAATCGGTGACCGGAAAGCGCGGGTCGTGGCCGATGGCATTGATATAACCAAGATCGTAATCGCGTTCGAGATAGCCGAACATCTTGCGATAGGCGGCGGCCGGGAAGCCGTTGGCATGAGAGAAATGTATGATGTCGCGCACCTGCAGCAGCCTCCAGCAACATGAGCAAACGCTCGTTTGACTTTAAAATTAGCAGCCGGACGGCGCGCCAACAAGCGCAAAAACTGCCAATCCGATTGACAGCAGCGCTCAGGCCCGGCGCAACATAAATCCGGGGAATGGCAGCCGAACCGATACAATGGTCGCCCCAACCCAGTGAGCCGCGCCATGACCGAACCGATCCGCCTTGCCAAACAACTCGCCGCCCAGCTCGGCTGCTCGCGCCGCGAGGCCGAGGAATACATTGCCGGCGGCTGGGTCGAAATCGATGGCGTGGTGTGCGAAGACCCGGCGCAGCGCGTCACCGCGAAGCAAACCCTGCGCCTGCGCCCTAACGCGACCGCCGAACCGGTGACACCGGTGACGCTGATCCTGCACAAGCCGACCGGATACGATGCCAATCTCGATGGCCCGCAACCGGCGCTGGCGCTGATCACGGCGCAAAACCGCGTGGCCGACGACCAGTCCGGATTCCGCTTTCTCAAGCGCCACCTGAGCGGGCAGAAAGTGCTGTGCCAGCTCGGCTATCTCTGCAGCGGCTTGCAGGTATACAGCCAGGATTACCGCGTGGAGCGCAAGCTGAGCAAGGAGCTGGCGCATGTGGAACAGGAATTCTTCGTCGATGTCAGCGGCGACATCGTCGAACATGGCCTGAAACGCCTCAACCACGGGCTGATCCACGACGGCCAGCCGCTGCCGCCGATCAAGGTCAGCTGGCAGAACGACACGCGGCTGCGCTTTGCGCTGAAAAATCCGCAGCCGGGACAGATCGAATGGATGTGCCAGCAGGTCGGGCTGCAGGTGACGGCGATGAAGCGCCAGCGCATCGGCCGCATTTCGGTGGCCGGGCTGCAGCCGGGGCAATGGCGCTATCTGTATCCGGACGAACGCTTCTGATCTGCAGGAAAAACGCTGCGGCAGCGCCATGACCGCAGCCGGGCCAACACCCCATCGCCGGCAGGGAAATCCATCGCTATAGTTCAGTTATGCAGTACTCGTTCCGATAACCGGATTGAATCTATTGCAGGAACCGAGCCACGTATGAGCCAGACAGCAGCGGTCATTCCCGGGCTGGAATTCAGCGAGCTTCCAGACGGCACATTGCAGCTATCGTTCCAGCCGGTAGCAGGCCGGGCGCGCATCAGCGCCGAGCTGCTGCAGGCGATCCTGGGCACCTCGGCCTACGCCGCCTACCGGCTGGACAGCGCCAGGCTGGCGCGAGCGGTTGCGCTGTACAACGATCAGGACGACCCGTTCGTCGAGCAGATCGGCAGCAAACCGGTCGAGCGCATGCAGCTGGAAATCAACCCGGACGGCATGGCAGCGTTCCTGTCGATCCTGCCGGTGGAAAACCTGCCACCGCTGAGCGCCGACGACATCCGTGACTACCTGCAGCAGCACGGTGCGACAACCGGCCTGATGCACGACGATATCGAACGCATCGCACACGCTGCCAAGCCGGGCGACGGCTTTCTGGTGGCACAGGGCACCCCGCCGCAAACCGGCGACGACGGCCGGCTGGAGAGCCTGATCGAACAGCTGCAGCAGCGCCATCGCAAATTCGGCGCCACCGATGTGGTGGATTTTCACGAGCTTGGCAATCTGGTGGTGGTGCAGCCGGGCGATCCGCTGTTGCGGCGTATTCCGCCGGGCGCCGGCACCGATGGCGTTACCGTCGCTGGCGCGCCGGTGCCGGCCGAGCCGGGGCAGATGGCGCTGTTTCCGGCCAGATTGCAGGGCGTGGAAGTGGCTGCCGACAACCCCGATCTGCTGGTTGCCGCCATCGGCGGCCAGCCGGTGCTGGATGCCAATGCGCTGATCGTCGAACCGGTGCTGACGATCAAGGGTGTCAATCTCGCCACCGGCAACGTCGATTTCGAGGGCACGGTCAACGTGCAGGGCGATGTCGCCTCCGGCATGAGCATCAAGGCCGGCGGCGATGTGATCATCGGCGGCACGCTGGAAGCGGCCAGCATCGACGCCGGTGGCAACGTCAAAGTCAGCGGCGGCATCAAGGGCCACAGCGAAGGCCGCAATCCGGATCGCGCCACGCAAACCGAAATCCGCTGCAAGGGCACGCTGCAGGCCAGCTTCGTCGAAAATGCACACATCGTTGCCGGCGATGCGATCCTGATCGCCAATGTGGCAATGCAGTCCGAGCTGGAAGCCGGCAATCAGGTGCTAGTCGGCAAACCCGGCTCGCGCAGCGGCCACATTCTCGGCTGCAAGGTGCGCGCGATGCAGCTGGTGCAGTCGGGCGTGATCGGCAGCAATACCGGCATGCTGACGCAGATCGAGGTCGGCACCGACCCGAGCGAAGGCCGCGTGCTGCGCGGGCTGCAGCAGACCTGCGTAGCACGCCGGCACGCGCTGGACGAGCTGGTGAAAATGAAGAATTTCTATCTGGCGCACAGCGAAAAAGCCTCGCCGGAACTGCTGCAGAAAGTCGAAAACACTCTGCGGCTGCGCCAGGCCGAACTGGCCGCGGCGCAAGAGGAAGCGGACAACCAGCTGGCACGACAGAAGTTCATGCGCAGCGCCCGCATCGTTGCCGAAAAAGCCATGCACGGCAACGTGCGCCTCACCATCGGCAGCGCAATCCAGGAAGTCAGCGTCGACAAGCTGCACCCGGTAGTGGCACAGCTCGATGTCGAGCGCCCGCGCATCCTGTTCAGTTAGATGCCGTCGCCCCGGGTTCGCTGTAAGCCCCATGCGAAGCTTAAGCCTGGCTCAACAAGCGGGCAGGATGGGGGAGCAAGCGATAGCCATCGTTGCCTCGCAATCGTCCATGCCGCTATTGGGTATCGCTTTGCTCCACCCAAGCTACAGAGCAGCCCTGCAACGCCCGCCCCTATTGGTCTGCAGGCCAGGCTGCGAGGCAATGGCAGAGCGGCTTGCAGAGGAGTCAAGGATCGGGGCGGGCTGCGGCCTTATCTGTGCGACGGTACCCTGCAGGCCGGTTAACGAGCTGCGAACAATTCCGACAGCCAGTCCAGCCACACCCGCAGGCGCGGCTGCAATTGCCGCTGCTGCGGATACAGCAAGGCCAGCGGCAAGGCCGGCGGTGGCTGCTGCGGCAGCAATTCCACCAGCGTAGCCGCTGCCAGCTGCGCGGCGACGTGGTAACGCGGCGCCTGCACGATTCCCAGCCCGGCTTCGCAGGCGGCGACATAGGCATCGGCATTGTTGACGGCCAGCGCGGCCGGCAGCCGCAATGCCTGCGTCTGGCCATCGATCACGAATTCCAGTGGCAACGATTTGCCGCTGGAGGCGGAAAAATAATCCACCACCCGATGCGCAGCCAGATCGGCCAGTGTATGCGGCATGCCATATTCGGCCAGATAGGCTGCGCTGGCGCAAGTCACCTGCG
>CALMFQ010000327.1 GCA_937863215.1 uncultured Pseudomonadota bacterium | reverse complement strand
CGCTAACCTGTTGCGGGCATTGACAAAGCGGGGAAGTTTACCACACGGGGTAGTCTACATCAGCACCAGCGGCGTCTACGGCGATTGTCATGGCGAATTGGCAAGCGAAACCCGAGAGCCGGCGGCACACACGGCGCGCGCACGCCGGCGCGTCGATGCGGAACGGCAATTGCGTAACTGGGCGCAGCGCCATCGGCTCAAGCTGGCCATTCTGCGCGTGCCGGGTATCTATGCCAGCGACCGGCTGCCACTGGAGCGGATTCGTAATGCCACGCCGGCGCTGCGCGACGAAGACGACGGCTACACCAACCACATCCATGCCGACGATCTGGCACGCGCAATCGTGCAGGCGCTGCACCGGCAAGCGGGAATCCGTATTTTCAACGTCGTCGACGATTCACGGCTGAAAATGGGTGAATATTTCGACCTGGTGGCCGATGCAGCCGGACTGGCGCGCCCGCCGCGGATCGCACGCGCCGCGGCGGACGGGCTGATTTCACCGGCAATGCTGTCGTTCATGGATGAATCGCGCCAGCTCGACAATCGCCGCATGCATCGCGAGCTGCGGCTGCAGTTGCGCTATCCGACCGTTGCCTCCGGCCTGGCGGCATTCAAGCCGGCAGGGTAACGCAGAACGAGGCGCCGCCCAGATCGCTGCGGCGGATCGCCAGCTCGCCACCATAGGCGTGGACGATATCGGCGATCATCGCCAGACCGATACCATGCCCCGGCACCTGCTCGTCGGCGCGCACGCCGCGCCGCAGGATTGCCTGCGGGTCGGCCACCCCGGGCCCGTCATCGGCGACTTCAAGATGCAGCGCATCGGCATCGCTCGCCAGCGTCACCCGCACCCGCTGACGGCACCACTTACAGGCGTTATCCAGCAGATTGCCGAGTAATTCATACAGGTCGCCTTCGTCGATTTTCCACAGCACCTCATCGGCGACGATATCCAGTTGCAACCCTTTTTCGGCATAGACCTTGCGTAACGACGCGGCAGTCTTGTCCAGCACCGGATTCACCGCCAGCGCCACGGCGAAGCGCGCCGCTCCTGCAGTCGACGCGCGCTGCAGCTGGTAGGCAACGATGTGGTTCATGCGCTCCAGCTGTTCCGGCAGGGTCTGGCTCAGCAGTTGCGGATCGCCGGCAACGCCTTTCAGCAATGCCAGCGGCGTCTTCAGGCTGTGCGCCAGATCTGCCAGCGCATCGCGATAGCGCTGCTGCTGCGCCCGTTCGCGCACCAGCAAATGGTTGAGATTGTCGGTCAGCAAGCGGATCTCGGCCGGATAGTCGCGGCTGATCTGCTGTTGCCGCCCAGCCTGGACTTCTGCCACCTCGCGTGCCACCTGGCGCAACGGCC
>CALMFQ010000326.1 GCA_937863215.1 uncultured Pseudomonadota bacterium | reverse complement strand
AAAGTAACGGCGATTTTACGTTACCTTTGGCAGACGAAATTTCGGGGGAAGCTCAAAGTTTTGCCTTCTGGAATGCGGCAACGATAGTGCCGGGAGTCGCGTGGGTAATGCTCTGCCATAGGGCTGGTATGGTGGGGCTGGCTCCAGTAGGAGCCGCCACTACTCAAGCAAAAAAGGGGCGTCGATGGGAATCGATTTATTGCCGGCATTTATTCGTGAAAATTATGAATGTCACGAATGGAAGCATGCTGTAGCCATCCTCACGTCTGATTTTCCGGATGAGTGGCAAGACATCATCGAGGTTTTGACGGCTTTTCGTTTCAACAGAAGCTGGATCACTGTGGGTGGTGGCCGAAAAAGCAAGGTTTCTGAGGCGATTGATTCTGCTCTTTATGCTAAAGGCTGGGAGGAAAAGCAGTTTCAAACGGAAATCGTGCTTGATGGTCGCGCAACCCAGACGCCTACCCATCAAATCGATTGCTTTAAGAATCGCGTCGCCTTGGAGATTGAGTGGAATAATAAAGATCCTTTTTTTGACAGGGACTTGAATAACTTCCGCCTGCTTTTTGACCTTCGCGCGGTGTCCGTCGGCGTTATAATCACACGGTGTGACAGTTTGCAGGAAATCTTTGCCGGACTTGGCCGAGGTTCTAGCTATGGTGCATCTACTACGCACATGAGCAAATTGTTGCCACGTATCAACGGTGGAGGCGGGGGCGGTTGCCCGGTCCTGGTCTTTGGAATTACGCAAAATCTTTATGTTGAAGATTAATGGTTAAACACTATCCCGAAGCTGCTAGCGATTTTCTTGCGCGTGTTGGCGAGCAGAAATTCCGCACCGTGTTGGCTGATCCGCCTTGGCAATTTCAAAATCGGACCGGGAAAATGGCCCCGGAGCATAAGCGCCTCAATCGCTATTCGACTATGACGCTCGACGATATTCTGGCGCTGCCGGTGCAAAACGTGCTGGAAGACTCTGCCCATCTGTATTTGTGGGTTCCGAATGCATTGTTGCCAGAGGGCTTGAAGGTACTAGAGGCTTGGGGGTTTCAGTACAAGAGCAATCTGGTCTGGCACAAGATCAGGAAAGATGGCGGCCCGGATGGCCGTGGTGTCGGATTCTATTTTCGCAATGTAACCGAGCTGATTTTGTTTGGCGTCCGCGGGAAAAATGCCAGAACCTTGGCACCGGGGCGCTCGCAAGTTAATTTCTTGGCAACACAAAAACGTGAACATTCGCGCAAACCCGACGAGTTGTATCCTCTGATCGAATCCTGCTCGCCAGGCCCATTTCTGGAGATGTTTGCTCGTGGCAGCCGACCTGGCTGGACAACGTGGGGAAATCAAGCAGACGATTACGTGCCAGATTGGCCGACATATTCAAATCACTCCCAATCTACAAAGGATTTATTCCGAACGCCTTAAAGCAAGCATTTTCCGGGCTGTGTAGCAGCCCGGCCTGAAGTCGATGCCTGCGCACTCTTCAGTCGCTCCTCCCATCTCTGTCGCTACCAATTGATCCCAGTCAAATCCTCCATCGTCTATTCTCACCAGAATCGACAGTTCAACAAGGAGGAGACCCCGATGCAACAGACCAAGATTCTGCTCGACGAAAGCGAAATTCCGACTCACTGGTACAACGTTGTCGCCGACATGCCCAACCCGCCGTCGGCGCCGCTGGGGCCGGATGGGCAGCCGATTGGCCCGGAGATGATGCAGGCGATTTTTCCCGACAACATCATCGAGCAGGAGATGTCGGCGCAGCGCTGGATCGAGATTCCGGCCGAGGTGCGCCAGGCGTTGACGATGTGGCGGCCGGCGCCGCTGTTCCGCGCGCATCGGCTGGAGGCGGCGCTCGGCACGCCGGCGAAGATTTTCTACAAATACGAAGGCGTCAGCCCGGCCGGTTCGCACAAGCTGAATTCGGCGGTGGCGCAGGCGTATTACAACCGCGAGGCCGGCATCCGCCGCATGATCACCGAAACCGGCGCCGGCCAGTGGGGCTCGTCGCTGGCGCTGGCGGGGCAGATGTTCGGCATCGATATCCGCATCTACATGGTGAATGTCAGCTACCAGCAAAAGCCGTTCCGCCGCTCGATGATGCAGACCTGGGGCGCCGAGGTGCTGGCCAGCCCGACCAATCTCACCGAATTCGGCCGCAAGATTCTCGCCGAAGACCCGAACAGCCCCGGCTCGCTGGGGATTGCGATTTCCGAGGCGGTGGAAGAGGCGGCGTCGCGCGCCGATACCAAATATTCGCTCGGCTCGGTGCTGAACCACGTGCTGCTGCACCAGACGGTGATCGGGCTGGAGGCGAAAAAGCAGCTGGAGAAAATCGGCGAATATCCGGACATGGTGTTTGCACCGTGTGGCGGCGGTTCCAACTTCGGCGGGCTGGCGTTCCCGTTCCTTGCCGATAATGCTGCCGGCAAAAAGGTGCGGTTGGTGGCGGTGGAGCCGACTTCGTGCCCGAGCCTGACGCGCGGCCACTATGCCTACGATTTCGGCGATTCGGCAGGGATGACGCCGCTGATGCTGCAATACACGCTCGGCCACGATTTCATGCCGCCGTCGATCCATGCCGGCGGGCTGCGTTATCACGGTGCCTCGGCGCTGGTGTCGCAGCTGTACCACGAGAAACTGATCGAAGCGGTGGCGGTGCCGCAGGTGGCGACGTTTGAGGCGGGGGTGACGTTTGCCCGTGCCGAAGGCATCATCCCGGCGCCGGAATCCTGCCACGCGATCCGCGCGGTGCTGGACGAAGCGCTGCGTTGCAAGGCCAGTGGCGAGCCGAAAACCTTGCTGTTCAACCTGTCCGGCCACGGTCATTTCGACATGGCGGCCTACGACAAATATTTCGCCGGCAAGCTGGAGGATTACGAGTATCCGCAGGATGCCATCGAAGCGGCGCTGCAGCGCTTGCCGAAGGTGAAATAAGCCGTTTGCCAATGACAAAGGCCCGGAATTTTCCGGGCCTTGTTACTTGTGCTCTGCAAGCCATCAGCCGAACAACTTGCCTTTCAGCAGGCCCAGCCCCTGTTCCAGCAGACCACCGCCTTCGATGCTGCCGTTCGGGGTGAGCTGGTCGACTACTTGCGGCAACAGTTGCGCCAGACTGCCGGCAGCCTGGTCGGTGGAGAGGCCGAGGCTGGCGGCGATCTGGCCGATCCGGTCGGAGCCGAGCGCCTGCTGCAGCGCGTCGGCCGAAACCGGCAGGTTGGCGCCGGTGCCAACCCACGATGCGACGATGTCGCTCAGCCCGCCATTCTGCAACTGCTGCACCAGCCCGTCCAGCCCTCCGTGCTGCTCGATCAGATTGCCGATCGCGCCGATTGCATCGCTGCCGCCGCCCTGTCCGAGCATGCCGCCCAGTTGATCGAGTAAGCCCATGATTGTTCTCCCGCGTGGTTGAAATGGAATCAGCTAAGTGTAGGGCGGTTGAGCACGGAAAAACATGGCCATTTCGGCCCGGCTGAAACAAAAAAAGGCCGGATCGACCGGCCATTCTCGGGGAAACTGAAGGTGAATCAGCTTGCCAGCTGCTGCAACTCCGGCTGGCGTTGGCGCAGGCCGCCGATATTGGCCTGGAACCAAGTGTCGAATGCCTGCACCTGGTCGGCGTTCAGGTGCAGCCCGAGCTTGCTGCGGCGCCACAGGATGTCTTCGGCGCTGCGCGCCCATTCGTTTGCCACCAGGAATTCGACTTCACGCTGGTACAGATCGGCGCCGAAATGCTGGCCCAGATCGGCAAGCGAGCCGGCGCTGCGTAACACCTCGTTGACCCGGCCGCCATAAGCGCGCGCCAGGCGTTTGGCCATGCGTGCCGGCAGCCACGGGTTGCGCAATTGCAGGCTGGCAAGAAATTCGTTGAAGTCGCCGATATCGCCGCCCGGCAGCGGTGCCAGCTCCTGCGCCTTGGTGCGGAACTTGAAGAACGGCGCCAGATCGCGGATCGCATGCAGTGCCAGCTGGCGGTAGGTGGTGATCTTGCCGCCGAAAATCGACAGCACCGGCGTCTGGCCATTGTCGTGGCGCAGCGAGAACACGTAGTCGCGGGTCACTGCCGACGGGTTGTCGGAGTCGTCGTCGTACAGCGGGCGTACGCCGGAATAAGTCCAGACGATGTCCTGGGTGGTCACCGGTTTGTTGAAATATTCACTGACCAGCTGGCACAGGTATTCCGACTCTTCCTGCTCGATCGCCACGTGCGCCGGGTCGTCGGTGTAGGGTACGTCGGTGGTGCCAATCAGGCTGAAATCGTTTTCGTAGGGGATGACGAAGGCGATGCGGTTGTCGTGGTTTTGCAGGATGTAGGCCTGCTCACCCTCATACAGCTTGGGCACCACGATGTGGCTGCCCTTGATCAGGCGCACGCCTTTTTTGGTGCGCACGCCGAGTTTCTGTTTCAGCACATCTTCCACCCACGGGCCGGCGGCGTTGACGATGCCCTTGGCGAACACGGTTTGCGCCGCGCCGCTTTCCACATCCACCATGCGCGCACGCCAGATATTGCCGACTTTTTCGGCGGCCTCGATGCGGGTACGGGTGAGGATTTTGGCGCCATGCTGCTGCGCCTGCAGCGCATTCAGCAGTACCAGACGTGCATCGTCTACCCAGCAGTCGGAATATTCGAAACCGCGCACGAATTCGTTTTTCAGCGGCTCGCCTTGCTGGCTCTTGCGCAGGTTCAGCGATTTGGAAGCGGGCAGCAGTTTGCGGCCACCCAGGTGATCGTAAAGGAACAGGCCGGCGCGGATCATCCAGGTCGGGCGCAATGCCTTGTGGTGCGGCAACACAAAACGCAGCGGCTTGATGATGTGCGGCGCCATCTGCAGCAGCACTTCACGCTCGGTCAGCGCTTCGCGCACCAGGCGGAATTCGTAATATTCGAGGTAGCGCAGGCCGCCGTGGATCAGCTTGCTGGAGCGCGACGACGTGGCCGATGCCAGATCGTTCTGCTCGCACAGCAATACCGACAGGCCGCGCTGGGCAGCTTCGTTGGCGATGCCTACGCCATTGATGCCGCCGCCGATTACCAGCAGGTCGTAAACCAGATTTTCCACAGTACCCATCGCTATTCCAGTTCCCAAGTATGGCCGGTCGGTAAAGTGATTGATTTGGCGGAAAATTCTTGCATCAATCGGCCGACGCTTTAATCAGTTTGCAGTCTAGCGGATGTGTGTTGGTTTATCAATGAAAAATGTTCGTTTATTTTCGTTATTTAATCTAACTGTAATTAAGTGAAAAGTCGTTTGCCGAATCGGCTGCAGTGAAAACGGCGGGTCAATGCCCGCCGTTGCGTGTTTGCTGCCAAAGCCCTACGCGTTTTCAACTGCGCAGACTGATCACCGGCCAGCCGTGTTGTTGTGCGTGGGCGCGCAAGGTGTCGTCCGGATCGACGGCGACCGGATGCGTGACTTGCTGCAACAGCGGCAGATCGTTGCGCGAATCGCTGTAAAACCAGCTTGCGGCGAAATCCGTCAGTTTCTCGCCACGCTCCTGCAGCCAGTGTTGCAGACGGGTGATCTTGCCGGCCTGAAAGCAGGGGATGCCGGTGGGTTTGCCGGTGTATTCGCCGTCGATGATTTCCGGCTCGGTGGCAATCAGGTGCTCAATGCCGAATTCACGCGCAATCGGGCCGGTAACGAAGCGGTTGGTGGCGGTGATGATCAGCACCAGATCGCCGGCATCCTGATGCTGTTTCACCAGTGCCCGGGCTTTGTCGCTGATCAGCGGCAGGATGTGCTGGCGCATGTATTCGCGGTGCAATTTATCCAGCTCGGCACGCTTGAAACGGCCCAGCGGGCTGAGCTGGAACGCCAGGAACGCCTGGATGTCGAGCGTGCCGGCCTTGTAGTGCTCGAAAAACCGGTCGTTTTCGCGCGCAGTGCTTTCGGCATCGAGAATGCCCTTGGCGATCAGGAAACGCGGCCATTCGACATCGCTGTCGCCGGACAGCAGGGTGTTGTCGAGGTCAAACAGGGCGATACGCATGATTCTTTATTCCTGGGTAAGGTTTTGCAGCACCTGTCGCAGTAGCGGCAGGGTGACGGGTTTCTGTTTTTCCAGCGAAGTGTGATCCAGCTCGGCGACGATCGCCAGCAGCGACGGCAGATCGCGCCGCGCGTGCTGCAGCAGGTAACGGCAGGCGTCGTCTGAGAGATTGAAGCCGCGCTCGGCGGCGTGGATTTGCAAGGCGGCGGTTTTCTCGTCGTCGCTCAGCGGCTGCAGGCGGAACACCAGCCCCCAGCCGAAGCGCGTGGTCAGGTCGGCACGTAGCGGCAATTGCGCCGGCAGGCACGGCCCTGAGGCAAGCAGCGGCCGGCGCAAGTCGCGAAACTGGTTATACAAGGCAAACACGGCAACCTGCGCCTCGGCATCCAGATGTTCGACGTTATCCAGCGCCACACAGTCGTAATCGAGCAAGGTTTCGTCCGGCGCAAACAGTTGGCCGCAATCGACGTAAGCGGTGCGCAGGCCGCGCGCCTGCGCCACCCGGCTGGCGGCCTGCAGCAGATGGCTGCGGCCACAGCCCGGTTCGCCCCACAAATACAGCATCGGCTCGCCGCTGCCGCTCAGGCTGGACTGCACCGCGGCCACCGCTTCACTGTTCTGGCCGACGACAAAATTCCCCAGCTCCGCGGCCGGCGGTGTGAGGATGTCGAGCACGAGCTGTTTCATAGGAAATTCAAACCCTTGAACCGGGGAATAGGCAGATCGGCGCCGCCCACGGCGGTCTGCATCCGATTGACCTGATGTGAACTCCGGGTTCTCGGTGTTCTCTGTGGTTCAAGGTTGGTTTTGCGGGTAAAATGGCGCGAATTTTTCAATTTAACCACAGTTTGGCTGTTTCCGGCAGGAGCAGCCTCGGCGCGAA
>CALMFQ010000325.1 GCA_937863215.1 uncultured Pseudomonadota bacterium | reverse complement strand
TGGCAAACACCCGCGCAGGCGCGCTGATACCGATACCGCTTATGGCTGGCGCAACTGGCAGCGTGGCGCTGTCACCCAGCTGCATTTGGCCAAGTGAAAGGGCCTTGAGCAATTTGCCGGCATCTTCATAGCGCTGCCGTACCGCATCGGCGACACGGTCGCCATACAGGTGATAGCGCGCCAGATCGCACGCCAGGCGCTTGAGCAGCGCCGGAGGCGTGGACAGCGGCAAGCTGTAACGTGCCGCCAGCCAGCCATTGATTTCGGCGTCGGCATCTTCCAGCGCCCGGCTGACCCGCACGCTATCGACGCTGCCGCTATTGGCTTCATCGGTCAGGTGCAACAGCTCGGGCAGGCCGAAGCGCTCCTGCAGATCGGTCTGGCTGGCATAGGTCATGGCAAGGACTCCGCTGCCAGCACATGCGCCGGCTCCACCCAGCCCAGCCCCAGCACTTCGCGGCGCGACACCGGACGTTCGCCGATCGCTTTCAGGTGGGCCGCTTCGGCGGCGCTAATCACTCCACCGCCGGCCAGCATGTCGATCATGCTGCGCGTCGATGCGGCACCGATATCGATGCCTTCCGGTTGCGCCAGGAATTTCAGCGCACGGCGCACGGCTCCGGCCGCTGGATGAGCGGTCTGGGAAAAGGCCTCGATTTTCTGCAACAGCGCATCGGCCGCGACCGCGCCGTCGGCGTAGCACTCCATGATGCCGCGCTCGCTGACCAGGCGAACCGCCGGTGCGCTGGTCAATACCGCATTGACCAGCTCTGCCTTGCGCATCGGAGACTGCCCGGCATAGCCGAGGTTGGCCGGGTCGCTGGCCAGCTCGTGTTTGAGCATCGATAAATCCATGACTTGCTCCTATGTGCCGGCGAAGGCGTAAGCCTTGATGATTGAATTGGATGCTTGCGCGGCGGTAGTGCCGTTGGTGAAGCCAAGACGGAAATACCGGCCGGCAGGCCGAAGCGACACGTTGGCGGTTGCGCTGGGATTGCTGATCCACGCCGAGCCGGTTGTTACAGACCAGGCATGTGCCAGCAATAGCCCGGTCGTTACCCCGTCATCCGAGCCTGTTACCGACAACACCGAACCCGGGCTGGCAACGCAGTTGAACTGCACAACCAGTAAGCTGTACTGATCCCAATCCGGCCCCAGGTCGTACCAGGGGGACACGTACACGCCGCTGACCGCCAGATTGGCGATACCGGTATCGACAAAGGGCTTGACGCCGGGCCGGCGCAGCGTGCCGTCGTTGTTGCAGCGCAGCGTTTGCGGCGAATTGTCCGGATTGCCGGCCTCGATCAGCATGGTTTATTGCTCCGCCGGCTGGACTGCCGCCACCGCCAACAGTTGCGCCAGATCGGCCTGCCGCACGCTGAAGCGCTCGCCCGGCTCGTGGCGGCTGGCATCGTATTGCACCGGCACCAGGGCAATTACCTCGATCCGTTCGCCGGCTGCCGCTTCGGGAGCGGCTTTTTCTTTGGCAGTCGCCATGTGTATCTCCTTATGCAATCGCGTTCTGGAAGAAGTAGCCGACATCGGCGGCCGCGACGATTTCTTTCACCGATTCACCGACCCGCACTCGCACGCCGCCACGCAGGCCGGCTTTGGGCTCGTCGATGCTGCCGGCGATGCGTTCGCCGAACTGGGCGGTAAAGCCAAAAGTCGGCTGATCGGCATCGGCGGCATCCGGGCTGACATACAGCAGGGAGCAGTGTTTGCCCCACACCCGGCTCATGGTCGGGGTCTGCCCCTTGCGCGCGGTGTTGACGAAGCCGGCGCCGATCAGCACGTTCCTGATCTCCAGCAGATCGGCCAATGCCTGGCGGGAGATGCTGCCGGCACCGGCGTTGTTGCCCAGTGCGGCCTGTACCATCTTTGGATGCTGGCGCAGCTTGGTCCACACCGCTTGGCCGAGCACAATGGTATTGGGGCGAAACAGCGGCACGTCCAATGCGGCCAGTAGTGCATCCAGCGGGTTGCTGTTGACGAAATCGCTCCACTGGCCGGTGCCGGACAAGGTGGCCTGC
>CALMFQ010000324.1 GCA_937863215.1 uncultured Pseudomonadota bacterium | reverse complement strand
TTTCCAGCACGTCTTCCAGCGTCAGCGGCTCGAAGTACAGGCGGTCGGAGGTGTCATAATCGGTCGAAACGGTTTCCGGGTTACAGTTGACCATGATGGTCTCGTAACCGTCTTCACGCAGCGCCAGCGCTGCGTGTACACAGCAATAATCGAACTCGATACCCTGACCGATACGGTTCGGGCCACCGCCCAATACCATGATCTTTTTCTTGTCAGTCGGCTGCGACTCGCACTCTTCCTCGTAGGTCGAATACATATATGCCGTGTTGGTCGAAAACTCGGCGGCGCAGGTATCGACGCGCTTGTAGACCGGGCGCACGCCCAGCTGCCAGCGATGATTGCGTACGGCGCTCTGATGCTCACCCAGCACGGTAGCCAGACGACGATCCGAGAAGCCCTTGCGCTTCAGGCGACGCATGGTGGTGGCATCGATTTCAGCCAACGGCTTGCCACGCAAAGCCTGTTCTTCGGCAACAATGTCTTCGATCTGAATCAGGAACCAGACGTCGATCTTGGTCAGCGCGTGCACCTGCTCCAGCGTCAGGCCGGCGCGGAAAGCATCGGCGATATACCAGATACGTTCCGGACCCGGGTCGGCCAGCTCGGTTTCGATGGTTTCCAGATCGGTTGTCATCTCGTCGAGGCCGTACATGCCGGTCTCCAGGCCGCGCAGCGCTTTCTGCAGCGATTCCTGGAAAGTGCGGCCCATGGCCATCACTTCGCCCACCGATTTCATCTGCGTCGTCAGACGGCTGTTGGCCTGCGGGAATTTCTCGAAAGCGAATTTTGGAATCTTGGTAACGACGTAATCGATCGACGGTTCGAACGACGCTGGCGTCTTGCCACCGGTAATATCGTTTTTCAACTCATCCAGCGTAAAGCCCACCGCCAGCTTGGCGGCGATCTTGGCAATCGGGAAACCGGTTGCCTTGGAAGCCAGCGCCGACGAACGCGACACACGCGGATTCATTTCGATCACGATCATCTCGCCGTTGGCCGGATTGATCGCGAACTGCACATTGGAACCGCCGGTATCGACGCCAATCTCACGCAGCACCGCCAGCGAGGCGTTACGCATGATCTGGTATTCCTTGTCGGTCAGCGTCTGCGCCGGTGCCACGGTGATCGAGTCACCGGTATGCACGCCCATGGCGTCGAAGTTTTCGATCGAGCAAACGATAATGCAGTTGTCGGCGCGGTCGCGCACCACTTCCATCTCGTACTCTTTCCAGCCCAGCACCGACTGCTCAATCAGCAGCTCGTGGGTTGGCGAAGCCTCAAAGCCGCGCTCACAAATGGCAAGGAATTCTTCCTTGTTGTAGGCGATGCCGCCACCGGAGCCACCCATGGTAAACGACGGGCGAATCAGTGTCGGGAAACCGACTTCCAGCTGGCCAGCCAGCGCCTGCTCCATGGTATGGGCAATGATCGATTTCGGGCAGGACAAGCCGATCTTGGCCATCGCCTCTTTGAACTTGCCGCGGTCTTCCGCTTTGTCGATCGCTTCCGGCGTAGCGCCAATCAGCTCGACCTTGTATTTGTCGAGCACGCCGTTGCGCCACAGGTCCAGCGCGCAGTTCAGCGCGGTCTGGCCACCCATGGTCGGCAGGATCGCATCCGGACGCTCCTTGGCGATGATCTTTTCAACCATCTGCCAGGTAATCGGCTCGATGTAGGTCACATCGGCCATGTTCGGGTCAGTCATGATCGTGGCCGGATTGGAGTTGACCAGAATGACCTTGTAACCCTCTTCACGCAGGGCCTTGCAGGCCTGTGCGCCGGAGTAGTCGAATTCGCAAGCCTGGCCGATGACGATCGGGCCGGCGCCAATAATCAGGATACTGTTGATGTCTGTACGTTTTGGCATGTGGGGTCCTTGATTACTTACGTTCAGCCATCAGCTTGATGAACTTGTCGAACAGATAGGCCACGTCATGCGGGCCGGGGCTGGCTTCCGGGTGGCCCTGGAAGCTGTACGCAGGCTTATCGGTCAGTTCGATACCCTGCACCGTGCCATCAAACAAGGAGCGATGGGTCACGCGCACATTGGCCGGCAAGCTGGCTTCGTCAACCTGGAAACCATGGTTCTGGCTGGTGATCATCACCTGCTTGCTGTCCAGATCCTGCACCGGATGATTCGCGCCATGGTGGCCGAACTTCATCTTGCTGGTCTTGCCGCCAGCAGCCAGGCCCAACAACTGATGGCCCAGACATATACCGAAGATCGGCAGATTCTTGTCCAGCAGGGTACGAATCGCCTTGATCGCGTAGTCACACGGCTCCGGATCGCCCGCGCCATTGGACAGGAAAATACCATCCGGATTCAGCGCCAGCGCCTCTTCAGCAGTAGCGGTAGCCGGCAACACAGTCAATTTGCAGCCACGCTCGGCCAGCATGCGCAGGATATTGCGTTTGACGCCGTAATCGAAGGCGACCACGTTGTATTTGGCTTCGGTTTGTTCGGTGTAACCGCTGCCCAGCTTCCACTCCTGAGTCGTCCAGCTGTAAGCCTTGTCGGTAGTCACCACCTTGGCCAGATCCTTGCCAACCATCGAACCAAAGCTCTTGGCCATTTCAACCGCCTTGACCGGATCGATATTATCGCCAGAGATGATACAGCCCGGTTGCGCACCCTTTTCACGCAGGATGCGAGTCAGTTTACGGGTATCGATTTCAGCAATCGCCACCACGTTGTTGGCTTGCAGATAATCCGGCAAGGTCTGCTCGCTGCGCCAGTTGGACGCCAGCAACGGCAGGTTGCGGATAATCAGGCCACTGGCAAATACCTGACGCGACTCGGCGTCTTCGGCGTTGACGCCGACACTGCCGATATGCGGATAGGTCAAGGTAACCAGTTGTTTGTAATACGAAGGATCGGTAAGGATTTCCTGGTAGCCGGTAATCGCGGTGTTGAACACCACTTCACCAATGGTGGAACCATCGGCACCAATGGAAACCCCATGAAACAGCGTGCCGTCGGCCAACGCGAGAAGAGCGGACTTGAATTGAGACACCAGCGGCTCCTGAGGTAAGACGTAGATCGGATAGAGCGCACAGTTTGCACGCCCCGGAGCGGCCAATTTCTGAATAATTGCTCGACTCCGGGCGGCTTTTGCAAAAAGCGGGATAGGCCTCTCGGCCTACCCCGCGGATCATGTGCGAAAACTGCGGAATTTTAACGTATTAGCGCTTATTCATCAATCACCATCCGGCGAATCCGCTACGTCATTCCGCCGCAATTGCTGCACCAGGCCCTGCAGCGTTTCGCGCAAACCCTGTGCCTGCTGCAACGGCCCGGCAAACAGACATTGCATCTGCTGGCGCATCGCCAAAGCCTGTGTGCGCAAAGCCTGGCCGGATTGGCTCAACTGTATCAGCACCTGGCGCTCGTCGGCACTGCTGCGGCGCCGATGCAGATAGCCTGCGGCCTCAAGCCGCTTCAACAATGGTGTCAGCGTGCCGGAATCGAGCTGCAGCTGCTCGCCGATTGCCTTGACCGTCACACCGTCCTTTTCCCACAGCACCAGCATCACCAGATATTGCGGATAGGTCAGGTTCAGCGGCGCCAGGAAAGGCTGGTAGGCCTGCGTCACTGCGCGCGATGCGGCATACAGCGCAAAGCACAGCTGCTCGTCGAGCCGCAGGCCGTCGCTCACAACAGGGCCTCGACGTCGCGTGCCATGTCTTCCGGCTTGGTGGTCGGCGCGAAGCGATCAATCACCTTGCCGTCGCGATCGACGAGGAATTTGGTGAAATTCCATTTGATCGACTCGGTGCCGAGCACGCCGGCAGCCTGTTTCTTCAGATAGTCGTACAGCGGATGGGTATCGTTGCCATTGACGTCGATCTTGTCGAACATCGGGAAACTTACACCGTAGTTCAGCTGGCAGAATTCCTGAATCTCGCCGCCGGCGCCCGGCTCTTGCGCGCCAAACTGGTTACAGGGAAAACCGAGCACTACCAACCCCTTGTCCTTATATTGCCGGTACAGGTTTTCCAGCCCTTCGTACTGCGGAGTAAAACCGCATTTGCTGGCGGTATTGACGATGATCATCACCTTGCCTTCGTATTCGGCAATGCTCTGCTCCTTGCCATTAAGACGATTGGCTTTGAATGCATAGATCGGGGCGCTCATGTGGATCTCCTGATGGTTGATTGAAGCACGCAACAAATATATCGAAAAATTAAATTGCACACAATACATTTGTGCAAATTTTTTTCACTCGGCAACCGGGAACACCACCAGCGGCCGCGCCGGCGCCAGCGGATGCGCCAGCACCTGCAGCGGCATGCCATACAGGGCAGTCAACAGATCGGCATCGATTGCCTGCTGCGGCGCATCGCACGCCAGCACCCGGCCATCCTGCAACAATGCCACCCGGTCGGCGTGCGCAGCTGCCAGATTCAGATCGTGCAACACCATCACCACCCCCCAGCCATGGCGATGCGCCGCATCGCGCGCGCAGGCCAGCAATTGCAGCTGATGCGCTGGATCGAGGCCGGTAGTCGGCTCGTCCAGCAGCAGGTATTTCTCCGCCGCCGTACTGCCGGACAGCTGCGCCCAGGCACGTGCCAGATGGACGCGCTGGCATTCGCCGCCGGACAAACTGCCGATATCGCGCTGCGCCAGATGCGCAGCATCGAGGCTGGCTAGCGCCGCCTGCACCAGCGCGGCTTCGTTACCGCGCTGCTCCGGCGCATGCGCGGCGCAACCGAGCGCGACCACCTGTGCCACGCTCAGCCCGGCCAGTTGCGGCAGCTGCTGCGGCA